>JAFBAP010000022.1 GCA_019247695.1 Verrucomicrobiota bacterium
GTGGCGCGTGCCGGGTCTTGCTTGACGGTGGCAGAATTGCGGGTCAGGTCGAGGGGTAAACGCTGGGCTATGTTCTCTTGGCCCTTCGGGCCGTAAGACGGTCACGGCTGTCCCGCGCTGCCCTCAAACAATGTGGGTAAAGCTCAGAGGTAAAACCCTGGGAACGCATTTCCCCCCTCGATCGAGCTCTGAAAGGGCGGCAGAAAGCGTCGCTCCCGGGTTCTGACGCCCTCTCAGGGCTCGATCGTGATTTTACGGTTACCCAGGGAGTAAAGCCCTGGGCTAAGTTCCCTTGGCTCTTCGGGCCGTAAGACGGTCACGGCCATCCCCGCGCTGCCATCAAAAAATGTGGGTGAAGCTCTTCCGGCCCGTTGGGCCTAAGACAGAGTTTCACCTCGATGGCCATCGAAATGGTGTGATCGATGCCAAACAAGGAAATTTTGGGGCGCCGGCGCGGCGAAAATGGAGTGGTAGTTCCTACATTTTCCGTGCAAATTGCACCTTTCTCGAGGGAGTGCCGGTTTTTCGTCAGGAAGTCAGGTTAAGTCTCAATGGATGGCAGGCCGGTGTTCAACCTCTCGCGTAGCGTTCCTGGGGCCTCAAACCACTACTGGAGCGCATTGAGTCTTTCTTCCAGACTTGTGATCTGTTCTTCAGTACGCTGAAAATAGAGGTCGGGGTTCTCCCTGCACCGATCACGGTCATTGAGAAACTCGCGCTCAGACTCTCTCAGTTGCTCCCGTCGCGCCGGGGAGAGCCTCGCACGCAAGCTCAAGTAAACTTCGTTTAATCGCTCATCCAACGGCGCGTATCGGGGGTCATCCTCGATCCTTGAGCTCCCGCGGGCGCCCGAAGAATGGCTGGCGCCCGGTGGCGGCTAACTCGGCACCGGTGTGCCCGCCGCCTCCGGGTCGTCGCTGAGCACCTTTTGGCCCGCAAACCGGCTCTCGACCCCCACCGCCAGCGCCGCTTTGGTCGCCTCCAGGTAGATCACCTTGCGATCCGAGCCGTTGATGGGCTCCTCCCGGCATTCCTTCAGCGCCCCGTAGATGCGAAGCACCGCCTGCCGGCCGCTGGCGCGCAACGCCGGTTCCAGGTACCTCGCCTGCGCTTGCTCAAAGGGAATGAAGTCCAGGTCGGCCCCATTGGTAAACCTCACGACGTACGTGCCGTTATCAAAGGTCGGGTAATGCGTTTCGCTCAGCGGCGTACGGAACCCTTGCCGCTCAAAGTCGTAGGTCGGCAGCGGGTAAGGGAACTTAACCATGAAGCGTTTGGTCGCCCGCGCTTCGGCGATGCGCCGCTCGATAGCCGGCTTGATCCTCTCCAATAGGGCGTGTTGTTCGAACTCATCGGTCGAGCGCCGGTAAGCTGAAGAAACATAGCCGGCCAAGTCTTCGGGCGGGGACGGCAGTTCGGCCTGCGCTTCGTAGACGAACGGGGCCCGCGCATCGTCAAGCAGGGGCGCTTCGTCCCGCACCGTCTGGGCCGGGATAGCCGGGGCCAGCGCCAGGCTGAGGCCGGCGACGGCGGCACCAAACCAGCCGGGCCCCGCCCCGCGGGCCGGGCGAACCGGTTGACCGCCGCGGCTCGCAACCGCTCGCCAAGCCTTAAGCAGAGCATCCCAGGGCGCAGCCAGGCATCGGACACAGAAATCGACAACAACCAGGGCCAGCACCTTGCTCACTGCTTCGTCCCCCTGAACCAATCCAGCCCATTCTCCGTGCCGGCGCGCGGACGGTATTCGCAACCCACCCACCCCTCGTAGCCTAACTCGTCCAGCAGGCGGAACAGGTAACGGTAATTCACCTCACCGTCGTCCGGCTCATTGCGTTCGGGTACGCTGGCGATCTGAATGTGGCCGACGCGCGGCAGGTAGCGGCGCAATTTTACGGCGAGGTCACCTTCCCCAATTTGCACGTGGTACAAATCCATCTGCACCTTGAGGTTTGGCTCACCCGCTTCTTCGCAGATGGCGTGCGCCTCACCCTGAGTATTCAGGAAATAACCGGGCATGTCGCGGGTGTTGATCGGCTCGACGAGGAGCATTCGATTCTCCCCGGCGAGTGTTTTGGCGGCGAACCGTAAATTACCGATGTACACTGCCCGATGCCGCTCGCGGTCTGCCCCCGCCGGGATCAGCCCGGCCATGGCGTGAAGACACGGCGTGCCCAGGGCGCGAGCGTACTCAAGCCCGGTGCGGACCCCGGCCCTGAATTCGTCTTCTCTCCCGGGCAACGCGGCCATCCCCCGCTCGCCCGCTGCCCAGTTGCCCGGCGGCAGATTGATCAGCACGCTTTCCAGCCTGCTCTCTTTGAGCCACTGCGCTACCTCTTGGGGCGGATAGTCGTAAGGAAAAAGGAATTCAACCGCCGTAAAACCGGCCTTTGACGCGGCGGCAAACCGCTCCGGAAACGGCACTTCGTTAAACATCATCGTCAGATTCGCGGCGAATTTCGGCATAGGACGCGGCGGGGGCGGAAAGCGCGGATTGCGGGAGTTAGAAGTCCAGTTTGAACGCTGTTTTTAGTTCTTGGACCTGCTCGGCGTTCAGCGGGCGGGTAGGCGCATTCCGCAGGAGCAAAAACAGTTTGGCCGTTTCTTCCAGCTCCTCAACTGCGTACACGGCCGCTTCCAGCGTATTGGCCGACACGACCGGCCCGTGATTCGCGAGCAGCACGGCGGAATGTTTGCCCGCCAGGCCGCGAATCGCTTCTCCCAAGGCAGGATCGCCCGGCCGGTAATACGGGATCAGCGGTAATCTGCCGATCTTCATCACATAATAGGCAGTAAGGGGCGGCAGGCAGTCGGCCGGGTTCAGCCCGTCCATGCACGAGATGGCAGCCGAGTGCGTCGAATGCAGGTGAACGATGGCCCCTGCCCCGTGCCGTTCTTCGTACATCGCCCGGTGCAGGAACGCTTCTTTGGACGGCGCATCACCCGATACCCGGTTGCCTTTCCAATCCAGCTTGGCCAGACGCGCCGGGTCAAGCCTGCCGAGCGACGCATTGGTTGGCGTGAGCAGCCAGCCGTCCTCCAGCCGCACGCTTAGGTTGCCGCTGCTGCCGGCCGTCAAACCCCGGTCGAAAATCGAACGGCCGAACTCGACGATCTGTTCGCGCAGCCGCATTTCGTCGCTGTTGGTCTGAATCATCGTACTCATGAAAGGTAACTCCAGGCTTTTAGAAAAAAATCGGGCGTGCCGAAATTGCCGGACTTGAGCGCCAGCGCCAAGGGCCGCTCGTGAGCGCTTTCGGCCTGAAGGGCCGTGGTCCACGGCACGCCGGGATCGATCTCCGGCCCGATCCGCAGTCCCTTGACGCGGAGAGCTTTCACCACCGACCCCGACGTCTCGCCGCCGGCCACGATCAATTGTCCCACGCCAAGCTCAACCAACCCGCAGGCCACGGTCGCGAGCGCCGCTTCAACGAGTTCCCCCGCCCTGGCCGCCCCCAATTGCGCCTGCACTCCCTTCACCGCCTCCGGCGTGCTCGTGGCGTAGATTAGCACCGGTTCCCGGCCGACCCGGTCCGCCGCCCATTCCAGCGCCGCACCGGCCACGTCACCGCCGCCTGCCAGCTTTATCGGATCAACCTGAAACGCCGGATGGCGTTCGCGCATCCGGGCCACCTGACCCTGCGTGGCAATGGAACAACTGCCCGCAATCACGGCCCGCAAACCTCCCGTGGCGGGTAACGCATCGGCGACCACATTCCCCGCCAGCAGACCCTTTCGGCGAAAATTCTCCGGCAGTCCCACCGCCAGGCCGGAACCCGCGGTGACCAGCGGCAGACCGGCACACGCCGCGCCGAGCCCGACCAAATCCTCATTTGACACTGCATCTACGACCGCAAAGCCGCACCCGTCCTTGCGCAAGCTCGCAAATCGCTCACCGATCGCGCCCGCCCCTTGGGACACCGTGCCATAATCGACAAGGCCAACCCGTCGCTTAACCTGCGCCTGCAGCACACGCATCAGGTTGGCGTCCGTCATCGGCGTAAGGGGATGGTGCCGCATCCCGCTTTCGTTGAGCAACACATCCCCGACAAACAGGTACCCTTGATAGATCGTACGCCGGTTGGCGGGAAACGCCGGGCAGGCGATCGTGAAGTCTGCGCCCAGTCTGTCCATCAGCGCTTCAGCTACCGGACCGATGTTGCCCTGCGGAGTTGAATCGAACGTCGAACAGTATTTGAAATAGAATTGTTTACACCCGGCTTCCTGCAACCACCGGAGCGCCGCCAGGGATTCCCTGACCGCTTCGGCTGCCGGATTGGTCCGCGATTTGAGGGCGACCACGACCGCATCGACGTCCGCCGGACACGGTTCCGCCTCCGGCACGCCGATCATCTGGACGGTGCGCATCCCGTGCTTGACGAGCATACCGGCGAGGTCGGTACCGCCGGTAAAATCGTCCGCGATGCATCCAAGGATTGCAGCCATGGGGATTTTCCTTTTCGAAACCTTTGCGTCAGCTGCCTGCCGTTTTATTTGCCGCCGGAAGTTCGATGCCCGGGAAGACCTTGATCACCGCCGAGTCGTCCTCGCGGCCCAAACCTGCCGCCGACGCCTGCAGAAACATCTGATGCGCTGCCGCCGACAGCGGCAAGGGAAAGACCTTCGCCTTGGCGTAATCGAGCACGATCCCGAGGTCTTTCACAAAAATATTAACCGCTGATAACGGCGTGTAATCGCCGGCCAGAATATGAGGCACGCGGTTCTGGAACATCCACGAGTTCCCGGCGCTGCTGCAGATTACCTCGTAGAGTTCGGCGGGATCCGCGCCCGCCCGCAACCCGAGGGCCATCGCCTCCGCAGCCGCTGCGATGTGCACGCCCGCCAGGAGCTGGTTGATCATCTTGACCGTCGCACCCTGGCCCGGCTTGTCGCCCAACCGGTGCACCCGGCTCGCGATCGCCTTGAATACTCCCTCGCACCGGGCGAACGCTTCGGGTGCGCCGGACGCCATGACCGACAACTCCCCGGAAGCTGCTTTACCCACGCCGCCCGAGACCGGCGCATCGATTAAGTGCAAATTCATGGCCTGCAGCCGCTCGCCCAACCAGACCGCGAATTCCGGCGAGACCGTCGCGCTGGCGATCACCACCGATCCGGGTTTGAGCCGCGACGCCGCCCCCGCCTGACCGAACAAAACGGCTTCAGTCTGCTGCGCGTTGACCACCAGGATCAGAACCGCTTCCACCTCAGCCGCAAGCGCTGCCGGCGACTCCGCGCCGCGTCCGCCCGCATCGACGACCTTCTGGACCGCCTCCGGCCGTACATCATACGCGTGCACCGTCAGGCCCGCGCGCAACAGTGATTGGGCTACCCCCATGCCCATCGCCCCAAGGCCGATCACCCCTATGCAACGTACTTCCTCTTTCATAAATGGTCCCGCTGCTGCACCGCACGCCTCCCCCATCTTGAGGCCGCCGGTAAGCTGCCCGCACCAACGAATCTGCGGAGCCGGTCTCCATCATCATCGTCCGGGAGGGTAAAGCCGTGCCGGTGAGGACGTGCCCCGTCCGTCCAAAACGCCGGTTGTGCACACATAATGCCCGCCGCGTCGCAAATCAAACGTCACTGTAGCCGATGAAGGAACTGCGGACGGTTCTATGACATATACGACCCGATCCCGCGGCGTTTCTGAAAGCCGTCCACACGCTGGACAAACCTCCGGTGGCGGCCTAGCCTGGAGGGCTGTCTCTAAGAGCTGATCACCCGTCAGCCGAGGAGAAATTTATGTCAGCCCTCAAAGACGCTGTCCAAGGGTTCAAAACCGGTGACCTCATTATCACTTATCTACCCGGCGTGAACCGTCCGCTGCATGTCACGATTTATTTGGCCCCGGCGGATTCACCATCAAATTTGCCCGCTTTCATTCATTCGTCCACCGACGGGGTCATGATCGAAGGCATAAGCGCCTGGAAGGATATGCCTAAGTACCGTCACGCCCGCCGGAGCGGAGATCTGGCGGCGGAAGCGGCAAAGGCAGCCAAAGTCTGGGCCGCCGATCGAACGATCAACCAGAACACCGCCACAACCACACCCTACGGCAGCTACCCTGGCTCCAAGGAGAGCGCAACCAAGGGGCTCCGGGCCAACCGATTCTCCGCGATGATGCAAACTACCTCGATCGCAAGCATCCCGATCGAAGCTGCCGGCCTGGTTCGGCTTATGAAATGGACGTATCGACTGAAGACGAGTGCGCCGTTGAGCGTTAACCGCGGGATCACCTGTGCGGCCTTCTCTTGCGCATGCCATCAGGCGGCCGCAATGAAGATTTATTTGCGCGACCGGGGCGTCCTCAACAACCTCGACGAAGCAAAGTCCGGTGAGATCAACGGCCTGCTTGAGTCCAAAAAGGACTTGCGGGTACGGTTGCCCCTCCCTGAAGCGGAACCGTTGCCGGGAGTCGTGCCGAAAAAACCAATCCTGATCGGGGCCGCATTACGCGAGCATTCGAATCGGGGGATGACCAAGGAGACCACGGAGACGATTGGGAAGGTGACCGGACGTGTCGAGAAAAGCCCCAAAACGACGCTGAATAGTTTCCCCGAGTTTTTTCCAGACGAGGCCAGCCTGACCACGGCCAGTACTACGGACCTGCTTTGGCTATACATCCAAACCAAAGTGCTCGGAATCAGCTCCTTTTTGGCCGTTCGCCTCGATCGCGTGATTCCGACCGACTTTTTCTACGACGCGAAATACGTCAACAGCCTCCTCCTCGATGCGTTGATCCGAAACTCGACGGATTGGGCGACCAAGGACTACGATACATACGAATAGAGCCGCATCCGGTCCCGGTCGTCCCCGGACCTGGGAATCCGAACCTACCTGTTCGGCACGATCAGCGCCGGATCCAATCTGCCGTCGATGGCGTCGAGACAATTCTGAGTTGCCACCCGGTCCATGCGGGCGGCGCACTCGCGCGTCAGCGCGGCAGTGTGCGGTGAGAGAATCACGTTTTCGAGCTTAACCAGCGGATGGCTCGCGGGCAAAGGCTCCTCCACAAACACATCTAACCCCGCCCCGCGGATCCGGCCGCTGCTCAATGCATCTACCAGGGCCGCCTCATTGACGATCCCGCCGCGGGCCGTGGAAATTACGAAAGCGCCCGGCTTCATCAGACCTAACTCCTCGGCCCCGATCAAGTCACGCGTCTGCGGGGTCAGCGGGACGTGTACGCTGACGAAATCACAAGCCCCCAGCCCTTCCCGTAAGTTGTCCACAAAACGGACCGGAGCGTTCCGGACCGGCAGCAAGTCCACGAACGGATCGTAAACGATGATGTTCATTCCGAGCGCTGCCGCCCGTGGTGCCACGGCCTGCCCTACCCTTCCGAAGCCGACCAGGAAAAGCGCCTTATCAAGCACGTCCACGGCAGACCTGCTTTCGCGCAGGTCCCAGTTCCCGGTCCGCGCCGCCTGGTCGTAAACGATCGCTTGTTTGGCCAGCGCCAGGATGAAAAAGAGGGTGTGTTCAGCCACACTCGACGAGTTGGCGGTCCCCACAATCGCCAGGGGAACGTTGCGCCGGCGCAGCGCCGCCAGGTCCACGTTGTCATAGCCCACCCCACGGCGGGAGACCACCTTAAGCTTAGGCGCCGACTCGATGACTTTGGCGGTGATCGGCGTCAGACCGACGAGGATCGCGTCCGCCTCGGCTACCCGGGCGGCAAGCTCGTCTTCGCTCCTTGTGCCGACCGCCAGTTCCGTCAGCACGTCAGGGCGTTGCGCCAACACCCCGAGCGCCGCCGGCGGTACCGGGTCAGTGATAACGATCTTGCTCATCCCCTGATCCAACCTCGTTCACGCTGCTCCCGCCCCTCAGTACGGTCCCCGTCCCACGGGGGAAACGCGCTCGACCGTACCCGGCCGGATTTTTCCGAACGGTTGCAAAACCTCGGCAATCTTGCTGGTCAACAGCCGCAGGTCCGAGGCGATCGTCACAAACCGGAATCCCTTCTCAATCATTTTTTGAGCGTACGCGGGCGACTCGGTGTGAATCCCGGCAAAAATCTTATTCTCGCGCGCCCGTGCCACAATGAGATCGATCGCCGCCACCACCTCCGGTTCCTCGCTGTCCAGACGCGGCGGATAACCGAGCGAGATTGAAAGGTCGGACGGTCCGACGTAGATGCCATCCAGGTGATCCACGGAAAGAATTTCATCGAGCTGATCCAGGGCCGGGCGGGTCTCGATCATGGCCATCGTCACGACGTGATCGTTCGCCCCTGCCACGTACCCAGGACCCGCATAAAGGTTCGCCCGGATCGGCCCGCAACTGCGTATACCCGCCGGCGGATACCGGCAGCACGCCACAAAACGCGCCGCTTCCTCCGCCGAATTGATCATCGGGCAGATTACCCCGTACGCGCCCGCGTCCAGTACCTTCATGATGATGCCGGGCTCCAGCCAAGGGACCCTTACCAGGGGCACGGTATTTGTCGTGGAAATCCCCTGCAGGATCGTTACTGCGGTCTGGTAATCGATAAGGCCGTGCTGCAGGTCAATGGTAAGCGAATCCCAGCCTTCGTGCGCCATGACCTCCGCCGTGATGCTGGTGGGCAGGGTTAGCCAGCCGTTCACGACCGGTTCATCGCGCTGCCAGGAAGCTTTAATCAGGTTTTCTCGCATGATTCGGCTTTCGTTCACGTCAACCCCGCCCCGCATGACGTCCCCATGCGTCGGGCCCAGGACGACGCCGCCGAGGCGGTAGCGTGTCAAACGACTGCTGATCCCTACTTGAGGTCAAGCGCAGCTGCAAGTTTGCGTCGAATTCCGTACCGGACGAATTCTGCTGACGGTAACGCCACGTTCGGCTATGTTGCGACGCTACCCCCCGTCGGGGCTTGGAAGAGCAGGCCCCGCATTAAGGCCTTTTACCAGAAAGAGCACCCCCATGCTTAAAAGATTACGCCTATTCCTGCTGATGCTCGGCGCCGTCGTGCCGCTGTCAGCTCCTTTCGCCGGTTTAGCCCAGGACGCAAAACGGGTTTTTTACTGGGTGTCGCACGGCGCCCCGACCGACCCGGTCTGGACGTACTTTCTGCAAGGCGCTGAGCAGTGGGGTAAGGACACCGGAAACGAGGTTCGCACGTCATTTCACAGCGGCGACGTTCCGTCGCACCAGGAAGCGATCCGCGCGGCCATCTCCGCCAAGGCAAGAGGGATCGTCACCAGCACCCCGGATCCGGGCAGCCTCACGAAGGTCATCGCCGAGGCCCACGCTTCCGGCATCCCGGTCATCATCATGAATACCGAAGACAAGACCAGTGGCCGGGACGCCTACGTGGGCGGGGACAACGTCGCCATCGGCCGTCGTTGGGCCCAGTACCTGGTCGATCACGGTTTTATCAAAAAGGGCGATTTTGTCTGGATGCCGGTAGAGGTTCCCGGTGCCACCTACCAGACGCTTGAGACTCAGGGGATCACCACCGTGTTTGAACCCCTGGGCGTAACCGATGAAATCACCGAGGCTACCCTCGATCAGGCTGAGATCATTACCCGCATGTCGGACTATCTGACCGCCAACCGCAACCGGATCAAGGCAATCATCGGTCTCGGTGACTTGGTGACCGGCAGCATAAAGCGCGTGTTCGACCAGGTTGGGGTCAAGGCCGGCAGCATTCCGGTCGTCGGCTGGGGCAACTCACCCGACACGGCCCAGGAAGTTCTGGATGGTTACGTAAATGCGGCCATGTGGCAGGATCCGCAGGCCACCAGCTACATGGCCCTGTCGATGGCGGCAATGGCGGCCAGCGGTATTCCGCCCGGATTCGATATCAGCGTCGGGACCCTCTACGAAAAGGATAAGGCGGCAAACTACCTCAAGATCATGCAAAGTTCGGCCCCCAAAGAACATAAGTAACGGCACGGATTCGGACCTGCATACGCTTGCGATTGCCCTCACCCCTCCAACGGCTGGTTTCCAGGCCTGAGTTCGGACCGTTCGTCCTGCTCGTCCTGGAAACCGCCGTCTTCACCGCGCGGTCTCCGGCCTTCATGTCGCCGGGCAACATCAGCAACCTGCTGGCCTTCACTCCCGAACTGGGCATGATCACGCTGGGCATGACCCTGCTGATGACCTCCGGGGAGTTTGACCTGTCGGTAGGCTCGGTCTTCGGCTTTGCCCCCGTGGTGATGTGGACGTTCTATAACACTCACACCGCCTCCCTGGAGGGGGGATTCCTGATCGCGATCGCGCTCGCCGCCGTCATCGGCTCTATTAACGGCTGGTTTGTTACCCGCCTGAAGATCCCCTCGTTCCTCGTCACGCTCGGCATGCTGCTGGTTGTGCGCGGAACAGCTCTCTACCTTACCAGCGGTTTCCCGCAAAGGACCTGGACGGCCAACTCGTGGCTGATGAGAGTCATCGTCGGCGAATTCGCAGCCGGCGAACTGCACCTCTACGCGTCGCTGCTCTGGTTTCTCCTGTTCGCCCTTCTCCTCCATTACGTGCTCACCAGGTCAAAAGCGGGAAACTGGATTCAGGCCGCCGGCGGCAACGCGGAAGCCGCCCGCGCGCGCGGCGTGCGCGTAACGCGCACCAAAAGCATCCTGTTCATCCTCACCGCGGTGATCGCGGCATACGCCGGCGTCACCAGTTCGATCCGGGTCTCAGCCGCCAACCCGAACAGCGGGACCGGCTACGAGCTCGAGGTGATCGCGATGGTGGTCATCGGGGGCACCGCCCTCAACGGCGGGCGCGGCACCATCATCGGCACCGTCATCGGCGTGCTGATCCTGCGCATGATGCGTAACGGCATCGTCCTCGTCGGCGTCCCCGGCCTCGCCTACAACATCTTCATCGGCGCCATCATCCTCGCCATGATGGCGCTTCATTCCTGGCTCGAACGCCGTCACCACGCCGGCACCTGAGGATCATGGCGGACGAACTCGTGCGCATGGAGCGCATCAACAAGTACTTCGGTCGCGTGCAGGCGCTCAATGACGTCACCCTGTCCGTGCGCCCGAACGAAATCGTCGGTCTGCTGGGCGACAACGGCGCCGGCAAATCGACGTTGATCAAGATCCTTTCCGGTGCGCTCAGGGCCGACAGCGGGGATATCTACATCCGCGGCAACAAGGTAGACATCCGCACCACGACCGATGCTATCGCCCACGGAATCGAGACGATCTACCAGGACTCGGCGCTTGTGGCCCAGCTCTCAATTGCGCGCAACCTGTTCCTGGGACGCGAACCGGTCAAGGGCCCACGCCTTTTCGGCCGGCTCGATCAACACGCCATGAATGAGGCCGCACGCCAGCTCCTCAGGCAGGTGGGTATTACCAAAGACATCCCGCCGACCACCCCCATCAGCGCACTTTCAGGCGGTGAGCGGCAATCCGTCGCCATCGCCCGCGCCATGCATTTCGAGAGCGACCTGATCATCCTCGACGAGCCGACCAACAACCTTGGCGTTCAGGAGACCCAGGGAGTGCTGCGCTTCGTCCGGAACGCCCGCGACTCCGGGCATTCCTGCATCTTCATCGCCCACAACATCTACCACGTGTTTCAGGTGGTGGATCGCATCATCGTCCTGCGGCGCGGCAGAAAGGTGGCCGACGACATCGAACCTAAGCAGACGACGATCGATGCCGTCGAGCGCATCATTACCGGGATCGCGCTCACCCCGCCGCACTAATAGACCGGCAATCACCGATCACGTGATTACACGCGCGCACGCGCTGCACAGAAATCATTTTCTGTGCCGATGGTATTGACGATTTGTAATCCTTTTTCTAACTTCTTGGTGGCTCGCTCGCGAAACTCACGCCGGCAACCTCACTTGTCCAACCGGCCGCGGCCGGATGATCCGCCGCTGGCCAGAGGACCTACTCTAACTCAGCAGCAAATGGAACCTCGCAAACATGAGCGGACAGATCTTCATCGTTTATCGTCCCGATGACGCTTCGTCAGAGGCAGGACGCGTGTACGACCGCTTATCCACACACTGTGCCCAAAACCGGATCTCAATGGACGCCAATGCTGCCCCGGAGATCAACCCTGCAGAACCCGGCCCAAAAGACGGGAACCCTTCCTGCGACGTCTTGATCGCCATAATCGGCAAACGTTGGCTGGATGCTTCTGACGAAGAAGGAAAACGGCGGCTGGATGATCCGGAGGATTTTGTTCGGACCGAGATCGGGACCGCCCTTAAGCGCGGCATTCGCGTAATCCCCGTGCTGGTGGAGGGCGCGTTGATGCCCCGATCCGGCGAACTCCCTGACGAATTAAAAGCGCTGGTTCGCCGGCGAGCGATCAACGTCAGCCCGGATCAATTCCTGGATGATTTGGAGCAACTGACCGGCGCCGTCCAGCGAGCGTTGAAGACCGTTCGAACCCAAGATCGGCGCGATCGTCAGGAGCAGGCGCCCGTCGATATAGCGCGCCGCGCGCAGACTGACAGGGAACCGTTGCAAGCCGGCCCGCGGGAGCAGGAGGCCGTGCGGCGTGAGCCCCGGCACGAGGAACAGGCGAGCTTAAACGCCGAGCAGCAGTTGCTGGTACACCAGGAACGGCAGCAAACTGACCAGGGTGCGAAAGAAGGCCTGGAAGCTGCACGTCGCCACCAGGTGTTGCAACCGGCGGAAGCGGAACCTCCTCCGCCCGCTCCCTCTATTCCTGTAAGGTTCCCCACTAGATGGAGTCAGCAGGTCTCGAAACCCGAGGAAGCAAAACCTTCAAGCGGACAGCCAAATCTCGATACCGAACCTCTAACCGCGGCGAAACCGCCCGGGGATCAAACGCTGCAGGGCACTAATGCCGGTTCCGGGGCCCCTTCATCGCCTGATGGGAACGCCAGGAACGTTCACCGGAGCCTGAAAGGTTTGGCGGTTGGAAAATCAACAACTGCTACCAGCCTCCCGCCGGAACCCGTGAAGCCCCCCATCCAGGTCGTTAAGGAAGATCCGGACCCGGCCGAAACGGGCGCCACAACTCATCCAATGTTGAGGCGGCCGTTGGTTGCTACTGGAATTGCGGCTGCGGTTCTCTTGCTGGGCATGACGCTTTTTTTCGAGGCACGACGGCCGCCGTCTGTTTCCGTGGGGCCTACACCGCCCTCGACCCCACCTCCGCCTGCTATTACGGATAATAGTACTAATACGACTAACACTGTTCCTACCAAAATTATCAGTACTCCTGCGCCTGACGTAAAGAACCCGATGCCTGCAGTCATCCAGGTTGCACCCAGCCCAACCGAGGCCGCCGGCGAGGCTGCACCAAGCCCGCTTCCGGCAGTCAGTCAAGCCGCGCCGAGCCCAACCGCAGTGGCCGCCGAAAAAACTCTGCCGGGCCCGGTTCCGGCGGTCAGCCAGGCTGCGTCCAGCCCGGCGGTTGCAGTTGACCAGCCTTCACCCGGCCCGGCGCCTGCAGTCAGTCCGGTCGCGCCAGGCCCGGCGCCGTTGGCCAACGAGACGACACCGGGTCCAACCCCTGCGGCGAACGGGGTTTCGCCCGGCTTGTTACCTGCACTCAGCGAGGCTGCGCCAGGGTCGACCCCCGCAGGTGCGGAAGGACTTGGTGAGGCCAGGCCCTACCTTGACGCCAAGGATTACGCAACGGCGCTGCCGCTCCTGCTGAAGGCCGCCGACGCCGGTGACACGGAGTCCATGAACCAGTTGGGCGAGCTGTATTGTTACAGCCGTGGGGTTCCCCAGGATTATGGCCGAGCCTATGAGTTGTACTCAAAAGCCGCCGAGGCCGGTAACGCGGCTGCGATGACTAACCTGGGGGGCCTGTACGAGAAAGGGTGGGGCAGACCTCAGGATTACACCCAGGCGCGCCTGTGGTACCAAAAGGCCGGCGAGGCCGGTGACGCGGAGGGCATGTACAGTTTGGCTTGGCTGTACCGCAAAGGCTGGGGCGGGGCTCAGGATTACACCCAGGCGCGCCAGTGGTTCCAGAAGGCGGCTGAGGCCGGCAACGCACCCGCGATGTACAACTTGGGCGGGTTGTACCGGAACGGCCAGGGTGGGGCGCGGGATTATGCCCAGGCGCGCCTGTGGTTCCAGAAGGCTGCCGAGGCCGGCAACGCACCTGCTATGGTTAATCTGGGCGTGCTGTACCGGAACGGTGAAGGCGGCCCCCGGGATTACGCCCAGGCGCGCCAATGGTTCCAGAAAGCCGCCGAGGCCGGCAACGCGTATGGCATGAGCAGCTTGGGCGAGCTCTACCGGAACGGCGAAGGCGGTCCCCGGGATTATGCCCGCGCACGCCAGTGGTTCCAGAAAGCCGCCGAGGATGGCAACGCGGACGCGATGGCCAACCTGGGTTACCTGTATCACAACGGCTGGGGCGTGCGGCAGGATTATGTCCAGGCGCGGCAGTGGTATCAAAAAGCGGCCGCAGCCGGTAACACCGCTGCGATGTACAACCTGGGCGTGCTGTACCGGAACGGCCAAGGCGTGGCCCGGGATTACGCCCAAGCTCGCGAGTGGTATCAGCAGGCCGCCGGCAGCGGCAACGCGGATGCGAAGCAGGCGCTCTCGAAGCTTCCCGCCAAGCCGGGCCGATGGTTTTGGCCGTGGCCATGGCCGTGATCAAAGTCTTTGGGTTCCCCCGCCTTTCCAGGCCGGGGCGCCACAGGACTTGCTGTCCACCCTCTCCTGACTCGGGACGAAAATCCGTCCGTATCAGTCCCGTACGGGCACTGCCGCCGCGGGCCGATCCAACGCCACCGGCTGCTGCCGGTTCTTCACCGCGCTCCGGCGCGCCTTACCCTGCGCTGCAAGATGGCCGAGTCGCTCCGTCCCGTCGGGAAACCACTCGGATAACCGCCGTTTAGCCAGGTTGACGTGCAGCACTTCATCCGCCCAATCGTAATCCTGAAACGTCGTCATCAAGGCATGGCGGGCGGCATCCCGGCAAAACTCCCATTCGCCACGCTTTCCAACCGGGTATTTCATTTGCCCACCTTCAATTTCCAGCCCAAGCGTCGCGTACTGCTCCAGCGGGGTGGCTTCCATGCAGTAGACGCTCTCGTAATCCCGCATCGGCACGGCGTCCCTCGAGCTGAAGGTCGACTCAATGGCGGCCTCACCCATCAACGAGTGCCGGACCTCATCCCAGAGGTGGCGTGAAATGTCGAAGTAAAATTCCCACGGCATGCCCGGCGTTTCGCAAAGCACCAGGCTCAAGCCTTCGGCCACGTTGATCTCCGAAAGGCGGATTCCCATCATGTAGATAAGGTGCGCCTCAACGTCCTCCATGGCCGGTTTTACGAAATCCCAGACCCGAGGGGACGAAACATCCCGGCCGGGTTGCCGGGGGATTCTGAACGGTTCGATTGACCGCTGGCGGGGTGGAAGCTCGGACCTGGGATGCGTCCCTCCCCACCCTCCGGCTGCGCTCAGGTACGGCCCCAGCAGGTCTGCTGCCGCGCTCCCGGACTTTTCCGGGCCAACCTCATCAAGACAGGCATCCAGGCGCTCGACCACGCGACGGAGCGAATTCTCAAAGGAGTCAAGCAGATCGCAGGTCGGCGCATCCGCCAGCGGGTTAGTCGTGCCGCGATAACCGCGGTAGGCTCCTTCCAGGCCGGCATGCAGCCAATGGAGAATCGCTACCACCTCCGCGTCATTACCTGCATGCATAGCTTCGTCGGCGAGGATCTCGAGCGCAGGATCGGAAAAAGCGTCGATTTTGATTTTCGGCATCCGCATCTCGCGCAGCCGTCCCCGTAACGCGTCTGCACGGCTCGCCGCCTGGTACTGTAACCGGCCGAGGTAAACCTTCAGGTCACGATCGCGGACGTCGACCATGCGGGCGGCACAGAAAAACATCAGCCGTTTTTCAACGTACGCGAAACGAACGAGGCGCCCGGTGGCCTCCGGTACGCTGAACCCGAGCTTTTTGACGTCGCCGAGAGCGGCGAATTTGAGAGAATTCATAAGGAAGCCTTTCAGGAAACTACCTTCATCAACCGGCATGCAGTTCGTCGCCTCGATGCAGCCGCAAGGCGACGGCAACCGCTTGGCCGGAACTGCGCGTTGTGGGGCAATGTGCAGCCAGGTGGCGTGCCACGGCCGCATACAACAGTTCGCGCTCTGCACAGCCCTGCGGCCACGTTGCGGCTTCTGTAATCCCGGCATCAAGCACCTGCAGCATGTGGAAGTCGAGGTCCTCACGCACTGTACCAAACGCCAGCGCGTCGATCAAACCCTCCTCCGGGTGGCCCCGGCGCAGATAGCCGGTCACCAAGCGCGGCAGTTCCGCCCAGCCCCGCCTCTGGTCCAGCGCGGAGAGCATCGCTTCCCGAAATTCGTCTGGTGTATCTGGAAGCTGATCTAACGGTCTTTCGCCCGGCAACGGGGCCCGCGGGATGTTGAGGAAGCGGTCCGTATAGATTGACATGGCGGCATGAAACAATCCGCGCACCAACTCAGTTTCTCCCTCGCTCCGGCCCAGCACCTGGTGAAGGGCATGGCAGAATGAAAAGGTGTGCATGGGAGCAAACCAATCCGCGATATCATTCGATTCAGGAAAACACGCCAGCCGCCAGGCCGCCGCCAGCGCAAGGTGACGGGCGATTGCCTCCGGCGACGTACCCTGCCGAACGGCTTCCGTAATCGCCCCAAGAATCGCCCGGGGATCTTCGCCGAGGAAGATCCGATAAAATTCGCGGCGGCAGGCACCCCCTGACTTCACGGGCTTCGGACCTGCACGAAGCGCATCCTCAGCTGCTCGAATCAGCTCGATCAGATCCGTCGGCGCGCGCCAACTGCCGCTTTCTTCCTCGGACTGTGACTGGGTCAGGTTCTCCACAATGAGCGGCAACACCACGGCGGCGTGTTGCCAGCCGATAACCTCCAGAAGTTCGAAGGCTTTGTTGGACAGGTCGAGCGCGTGGCCGCTATCGGCGTAGATTCGCGCCTGAAGAGGGCCAAAAACCAGGCGATGAACGGCGTCGCGGCCCAGACCGGATTCGAGCGCCGTCAGCAAGGTCCTCTCCGCCCCGTCATCATGACGCACCTTCGCCCAATGAAACATCCAGCGACTGAGCCGGTCCTCATCAAAGCATTCTCCGCCGAACCCTCCTGGAGAATACCGCGGGGCTTGGCCGGCGCAATTCTGTCCTACCGTTCGCGCCGCGAGCGCCAGAACATAAACCCGGGTGGTTTCGCTCAATCGGGAACTCAGCCGGGCGGCGATGGTCAGGAGAGTCATCCCGTCTCGCCAGGTCCGGCGATGCCGCGCGCCGAACTCGGCGACCTGGCCCACGATGGTTTCCACCGGTTCGCGCTGGGCCAGCAAGGCAACGATCCCTTTTGCCTGTATGAGCCCGATTCCCTGCTCCAGGCCCCGCCGGAGACGGGCGGCGTAAAATGCCGCGTCGGCCTTTTGCCGGAGCTGGCGCGCCACCCAGACGTTTTCGCCTTCGACACGCACCTCGAAGCTTGGGGTATCATCGGCCCACAAATCGAACGTGCATCCGCTGCGGAGATCGAACCGGGCGTGATGCCAATGGCACGTCAGGATGCCGTCGCGCACACTGCCCTTGGCCAGCGGGAATCCCATGTGGGGGCAGCGATCATCCAGGGCAAAAACGACGCCTTCATGCCAGCAGAGCAACACCGGCCGGTCGGCCCCGGCGACTGTCATCATCCCTTTTTCCCGCAGTTCGGCGACGGTCGCCGCGCAAAAAAAACCTGTCAAATCATGAGGGACGGGTCCGAGGGGCGTCATAAGCCAATCAAACGGTTGATTTCCTCAAAAAGCAAAACCGGTCCCAGCTGAACCAACGTTTTCCACCAAACAAACAGACCTGTCCCTCTCAGGTCTGACCAGTGAAGTAAATAAGTGGACCTGTCCCCAATGGCGCTAAGTTAAGGGCGCTTTGTGACGGCTACGGCGTTGGGTCAGGACGAATTGGTGGCGGGGTTTGGTCAGCAGTTGGTAGTTTTTGGGCCGGCGTTTCTTGGCCCGGGGTTCGACCCGGTCAGGCCGCGCCCGCACGGGATCGGAGGCAATCAGCCGCAGCAATTCGCTCTCCAGCGCGGCTTGTTGACGCACGCTCAGGCCGCCCCCCTGCAGCACGGCCGCAAAGGCCTGCAGGGCGTCCAGCGTGCCTTTGAACGAGAGCCGGCTTAAGGCCACCTGGTGCTGAAGGGCCGCCTGCAGCATCACGGCGCGCACCAGGTTATAAGCAATAAAGTGCATCAACAATTCTTTACCGATCATCTGCGGCGAGCGGCAGCGTAACACGTCGAGCCGCATCAGGGTTTTGAGTTCGCGGAAATGCAACTCCACCTGCCAGCGTTGCAGGTAGAGGCCGGCCAGGGCCTCGGCCGGGTAGGCGACCGGATCCAGCAGGGTGGTCACCAACACCAGGCTGCGGGGGCGGAAGCCTTTGAGGGTGACCTTGACGCGCGCTTGGCGCACCGTCAGGGTGTCGGGCAAGGCCGCAAACTGCTCGGCACTCAGCGTGCGGGGACAGCCGCGCGGCTTGGTCCACGCCAGTTGCCGATCCGCTTTGCCCAAGCGCTGGCCGCGTCGCCAATTGACGCGCCGGGCCTGATGCAGCCGCATGAGGCCATCGACGCCCCGCTGCTGCAAGGTGGCCAGCAAGCCAAAGGAGCAAAACCCCCGGTCCGCCACCAGCACATCGCCTGGGGCTAAGTGGTGCCAGAGTTGTCGAAATAGCTGCACGTCATGCACCCGCACCGGGCCGTGCACCGCGTGCAACAAGGCCCCCGTGGCCAGCGAGAAGAGGCCCACTAACTTCAGCATCGGGAAGCCGCAGTCGGCTTTCTGACCGCTGGGTTGGGGGTAGGCCTCCTGATTTTGGGCCGTATCGGGCATCGAACAGGTGGTGCCCTCGACGACTTTAACTTGGTGGCCGCGCCACCAGTGCGGGTCGGGTAGCTCGCTTTCCATCCCGCCAGCGAGTTGCTGGTGGATGGCTTCGAGCGTCGCCTCGGGCAAGCGGGCGCGCGCTTGGCAATAGGCGCTGGTGTTGGCCGACATCGGCCCGCCGCCCTGCCGGATCCACCAGGCTTGGACTTTACGCACCGCGGTGCGGCAGGCAGAATCGGCCGAAAGCACTTGCGACAAAAACGCCCAGAAGGTGATCAGGGGAGTAAAGAGCCGTTGCCGGCCGGACGGGCCCCGCGGGAGGCCCTGCCAGCGGCTGTCGGGGATCAACAGGCCGAAGAGGGCCCGCAGTTGGCTCAGCGATTTGGCCTGGAGCACCGCCGGGGGCACCTGGGGGCGCGCCCGGCGGGCAGCCTGGCCCAAGAGCAAGGCCTGAAAGCCGGGCAAAATGGGGAGGGCAGAAGCGTGCATCTAGGGACGTAAGCCTACGCCCCCCTAACGCGAGCTTTTTTTATGACTGAGCCGGTGCTGTCGCCCCCCGAACTGCGCCGACTCCAGCAGCGCTATCGCCACCTGCAGGCCGAAGTGGCCCAGTTGGGCTGGATCGTTCAGGGCAGCCTCATGCCCAAAGCCCCGCGCGCCTGGCGCCTGACGCGTAAAGTCCAGGGCAAGACGGTGACCCTGGCGCTTTCGGCCGCGCAGGCCGACGCGTTTCGGCAGGCCATTGCCAATCACCGCCGGCTCGAAGAACTGCTGCACGAGATGCGCCAACTCAGTGAGATTGCCCTGCTGGGCTCCGCCCCCGGCGTCAAGAGACGGCCCCGACCTACCCGGCCGAAACCACCCTTAACTTAGCGCCATTCGGACCTGTCCCCCTTTTGGATGTTCCCGGCTTTTGGAATGCGCCCGCCCGGGCCAGGTTGGACCCCGGGCAAAGGGACAGACCCTCCTACCGCAAGGCAAAAGGGACAGACCCTGAAGCACGGGACCTGGCTCGAAGGGCGCTAAGGTATAAGGGTGGCGGGGTGAAAACGACGGGTGGCCCTTCCCCGCGTTGAAAGCGGCTGCTAACGCGCGGGCCTAACGGAGCCGTCCTCCTTCAAAGCCCCTCGGCGAAAACGGGTAAAGGGGAGCGTCCCGGTCCAGGAGCAAGGCCAGGGTTACCAGATACCAGCCGTTAAGCCAGCACCAAGCCGCAGCAGAGGCGGGCCCGCCCGCCTCAGGCGGCTGGATGGAATAGGAAGCCGGTCTGGGCGACAGTGAAGGCCGAGCGGCCATGGACTGCCGCCCGCCAAACGCGCCAAGGGCGCCGGGGCCGAGCGGCCCTCACTGGCCCCCCTTTGACGGAATACGGGTCGGCCCTCAGCCGCGCGGGCCGTGGTCCATCCAGGTCTACTGCGGCCGCCAAGCTGGCACCGCGTTTGTGTCAACGGGGTCCGGCAGCCGATCCACGAACGGCCCAAGGCATCCGCCCCGCTTACCCCCTTCAGCCCGGGGCCCCTCGTGCCGGCACGGCCCGGCCCCGCCAGCACACAAACCACTCCGCCCCGCCCCCTTGGGCCGCCCCCGCCGGCTCAGCGCCCGGCCCGGGCGGCTGGCCCGGGCCCCGCCAGCGGCTCAGCTGTTCTTCGACAAAGCGGCGGCTGCCCAGCACCAACCCGTTGGTCAGAAAGCGCAGCCGGCAGCCCAGGCTCACCCCGGCCGGCAACGCCCCTTTTTCCTGCTCGACCACCCGGCGGGCCACCTCGGGCTCTATCACCGCCTGCTCCGGCTTAGCAGCCACCACCCCGGCCCGAAACAGCAGGCACCGGTACTCAGCCCCCACCTCGGCCCAACTCGTTTGGTCCGGTTCGTACCCCAAGGCGCGCGCCAGCCCCGCGCGCGCTTGGACCCGGCCCGCCCCGACCGCCTCGCCGTACCCGGAGTAGCCGTAATCCTTCGGGTCAGCGCACTGCTTGGCTCGCACGGGGTTGAGATCGATGTAGAGCGCCACGGCCTGCAAGGCTGTGCCGTCCTGGACCAACAGGCTCTTGAAGCGCTCGGCCCACAGCGGGCCGAAGCGGCCGTGCCGGCGGTTATACCACTGGGCAAAGCGGCTCTTGAGTTCCTGGAGGAACCTCGACAGGTCGAACATGCGCGCCTGTAGCGCCTCGCGCAAGGTTTGGGCGGCCAGTTCCCCACCCGGCGTCTGGCCGGCCAGCACCCGCTGGAGGGCGTGCCGGCGCGCTTGGCCGTACAAGGCTTCCACGCGCTCGAGCAACTCGGGATCCGACAGGAGGCGGGGTTGGGGCACCTCGCACAACAGGTGGAAATGGTTGGCCATCACCGCATAGGTCAGCACGGGGATACCGCAGAAGGCGGCCAGCCGGTGCAGGAGGCGCACCCAGTACTCCGCCTCGGGGCAGCCGGACCCAGAGCCCTCGAAGATGCGCTGGCCGTTGGTGACGCGTGAGATGCAATGGTAGAAACAGGGGTGGGCGGAGCCTTTGAGGCGGGGCTGGCGCATAGAGCGACCCATATGATAACATAATAAAATAATGTTTAAATATTTTTTTTCACTGCGAGGTTGGTTGGGACCTTTTTTGGGCGGAAAGCTTACGGCGGCGTTGCCCTGACTGCGTGTCTCGACCGTGCCGATCCAGCCTTGATCGTCGCCTCCTTGTGTCGTTTAGACCCGTTTCATTCCGTGCATATCGAAGAGCTCTTGATCACCGCCATGAGCGGCGTTACGCCCTGCCCGAAATGGAGGTAAGTTGAGCGTGGTTTTGGCTGGCCAGCACCAGGCCGTTTCTTACCGCCGGGTGCGGCGCCCACGAGGGCCATTTCACTGCGTGAACGCCTTTAAAGAAGGAGCGCTTCGAGCCGGCGGTGGTTCGACGAAGGACTGCCGAGCGGCGCTGGTCTACGCCGCTGAGAGAAACAGGATGGCGGTTTTGCCACGTACATTGCGCGGCAGACACCATGCGCGCGCGTCTTCGCGCCTCAAGCTTCCCTGAACGAGGCCGCCTGACCGGGCCACTTCCGCCCGCAGCTGGCGGTAGCGCCGGTGGGGCCAGCACAATTGGCCGGGCGACAGCACAGGCTTGGTCAAACGCAGGTATCCTTCAACGGAGAACCAAACTCTGATTCAGAGAAGATCCGGTTACCGCCGTTTCGGAGACCCCCGTGAGCGTGCAGGCGGGAATGCAGGCCGTGCGTCCTCACGAGTAACCGAGGGAGCATTCCTCTTTCTTGAGATCGTTTCTGCCCCGCAGGACGCGCGGACGATCAACTCCAGGGGAACCATGTCGAGCTGGCGTCCGATGGCTTCCCGCTCTAACAGGGCGATCAGTGCTTCACCGGCCCGGCGCCCCTGTTCGATGGCATGGGATCGAACCGTCGTCAGGGGTGGACTGGTAAAGCTTGCCGCCGGTAAATCATCATACCCGACCACGGCAATATCCTCCGGGATGGAGAGCCCGGCTTCACGAATGGCCGCCATGGCCCCGATAGCAATCGTATCATTGCCCGCGAATAGCGCCGCTGGCCGAGCGTTCGACGCCAGAATCCGCTTCATTGCGGCGTGGCCACTCTCGAGGCTGAAGTCGCCCTCTGCAAACAGTTGCCGATCGAAGGGGATCTTCGCCCGTTTCAGCGCGGCGCGATAACCTTCCAGCCGTTTGGAAGCGGGCAGGTACGTCAAGGCGGCGTAGCTGATATGCGCGATCCGCTGCCGGCCCAGTGCCAGGAGGTGTTCGGTTGCCCGGCAACTCGCTTCACCGTCCTTGGTGCCGACGGCATTCTCGGCCGAATGCCCGCAGGAACCGAAGATCAGAACGGGAAACTTCGATTCGATCAGCTTGACGAGAGCAACATCCCCCTTGCGAGGGTTGATGACGATGAGGCCGTCAATGCGCTTGCTCTTGGCTAACTCCAGGTAGGCGTCGCCATTGGACGGATCCACAACGGTCTCCATCAACAGGCGGTACCCGCGGGCGCGGCATCCCTCGTTGATGCCGAACACCATCCTCGGCACAAACGCATCCACCGCCATCAGATCCGGCCGCGACAAGATCAATCCCACCGTGCGGCTACGCCCACTGACGAGCATCTGGGCGGCTGAGTTGGGCACGTAACCGAGCTTCCGGGCCGCCGCCAGAATGCGCTTCCGGGTAGCGTCCGGGATCTGAATCTTCGGGTTATTCGTCAGGACGAGTGACACCGTGGAACGTGCCACGCCGGCTTCCCGGGCGATGTCATGACTGGTAACGCGTCCCTTCATAACCTTCCACAGTGAGGTTAGCGCTACCAGGGGCATGCGGGCAACCTACCTACCTGCCCCGGATGCCGGCTGCGCGCGCAAAAGCCTGCCAGCACCCCCGCCGCAGCTTTGCCCTAAGCCGCCACAGCTTTTTCCTTCCTCGGAACGGCTCGCAAGCGTTCCGGGATCCACTCGCCGTGGGCTGCGAGCAAATCATCCACCAAGGCCCAGATCTGATTCAGGTCAAGTTCGGCGGCCGTGTGCGGGTCAAGCATTGCCGCCTGGTAAATACGATCACGGTTGCCGGTCAGGATCGCTTCAACCGTGAGCGCCTGCACATTGATGTTCGTCTGCATCAATGCGCCCAAATGCGCCGGGATACGCCCGATCCGGATTGGTTGAACCCCGTTTTTGTCCACCAGGCACGGCACCTCAACGCAGCAGCCAGCCGGCAGATTCTCAATGAGGCCATGGTTGGCCACATTGCCATAGATGACCCGAGGCGTGCCCGTCTCAAGGCTATGAATGATCTTGGAGCCATACTCGACGCTGCGGCGGACCTCGACCGGCTGATCCGAACTTTCCAGGTCAGACCGCAGTTTTTGCCACTCCGCAATCTGGACTTCGCAACGGCGCGGGTACTCATCCAAGGGCACGTTATAATTCTTGATCAGATCCGGCCGGCCCTCCTTGATAAACCAAGGTACGTACTCGGAAAAATGTTCGCTCGATTCCGTCACGAAGTAGCCGACCCGGGTGAACAGGTCATACCGCACCCGGTTCCACTCGGGAACCCGTCCTTCATCAACCACTCGCCGGATTTCCGGATAAAGGTCCTGGCCGTCACGCTCGAATTTCAGGTAAAAGGCCATGTGGTTAATGCCGGCCACCAAGTAATTAATTTCCTCCACCGGCACGCCGATGTCCTGAGCCAACTCATCCGCTGTATGCTGTACGCTGTGGCAAAGCCCAATCGTGCGCGTCTTCGAGGCTTCGTACATGGCCCAGCAGTTAATCGCCATCGGGTTAACATAATTCAGGTGCACGACGTCCGGGCAGAGGCGCTCCATTTCCCGGCACATGTCAATCAACACCGGAACCGTCCGCAGGGCCCGCATGATGCCCCCGATGCCCAGCGTATCAGCGATCGTCTGACGAAGCCCGTAGCGCTTGGGCACTTCGAAATCGGTGACGGTGCAGGGCCGGTAGCCCCCAACCTGAATCATGTTGATCGCGTAGGCGGCCCCTTCGAGTGCCTGGGAACGATCTGTCGTCACCTCCACTTTCGCCGATGCCCCGAGAGTCTGGATGATCCGGCGGGCCACGATCTCGGACGATTTCAGACGCTCCGGATCAATGTCGAACAGGCAAATATTGGAATCTGCCAACTCGGGAAACGACAAAATGTCACCGATCAGGTTCTTGGCGAACACGGTGCTGCCTGCCCCGATAAAGGTGATCTTTCGGTTTGGGTTACTCATGTGGGCGGTTCTTCGAATAAGAGGCTTGGAAACAGGAGATCCTCGCGTCTACACGCGAGGATCCGGGTAGCATCAGGACCAAAAAAACCAGCAAACTTAGTCCTCGAATAGGGCGTTCACTTCGGCATTGGCCTTCTTCAACGTAGACGCCGCGTCCGCGCCATTCAGCAGGATCGCGTCGAGCGCCACGCGCATAATGCGCAGGACGTCAGCGGCGTGGTCGGCAATCGGGAAAAGAAAAGTCCCGTTCGGGTCGGTCGCTTCCTGGACGAACGGCGACACTTCTGCGCCTTTTTTGTTCATCGCCTGTTCCGCGACCTCAGCCGTACCCTTGATCGCGGGAAACACCACGCCGTAGCTGGCCACAATCTTCTGCGCGTCTTCGGATCCGAGAAACTTAACCCACTTCCACGCCTCGGCCTTATGCTTGCTGCCCGTCCAGATGGAATCGGCCAAGCCGTTGAACATCGATTTCCTGCCTTGCGGGCCTTTCGGTAACGGAGCGAAATTTTTATCGAACTTGGCGTTGTCAAGGTACCAATTGATGTTCCACGAACCGGTCAGCGCCAGCGCTCCCTTCTGGGCCGCAAACAGGCTGTTGGCCCCGAGTTGCCGGGCGTCCTTGGCGGGGATGATAAACCCCTTTTTCAGGCTCGTGTCGGCGATCCATTGAAGGGCTTCAGCCAGCCGAGGGTCGTCGTAATGAAAGCCCTTCGCCCAAGGACCATCATGAAACTTAAAGCCGTTCGAAACCGCGAAATGGCTCCATTCCGTCTGGCCGAAACCGTCCGGCATGCCATCGATCAGGAGGCCGTACTGTTTAACCTTCTTGGGGTTGAAATTAGGCGACGAGCCGTTGTTGCCGGCCTCATCAATCGAGAGCTTGGCGATCAACTGCCCGAACGTACCCCCGTCCTTCGGATTCCACGTGAGGTCATTCAACTCTTTCGGATCCACCCCGGCCTTGTCGAGCATCGCCTTGTTATAAACGATGCCGATGGTGTCCCAATCTTTCGGAAACCCGTACTGCTTGCCCCCTTTACCCCACAGTTGGTAAAGGCCGCCCAGGTAGTTGTCCGTAGGCACGTTTTCTTTCTTGATCATCGGGCCGACGTCGACCAGCAAATCATTCTGGACGAATTCCGGGTAGCGAGACAGGTGATCAGTAAACACGTCAGGCGCCGTGCCGGAAACAAAGCCGGTGCTCAACGCGGTCCAGTAGTCGCCCCAGGAGGTCTGGGTAATTTTTATGTTAATATCCGGGTTGGCCTTCTGGAAGGCGGCCGCGGCAGCCTGGTACATCGGCAACTGGGCAGGGTCCCAGAGCCAGTAATTGATGGTAGTGGCAGCATGGGCTGACGCGCTGACTAACAGCAGGGCGGCAAACAGCGGTTTGCTAAGGTGCAACATTGATAGTTTGGGGAGTTTTAGGTTTTTATCTCATCCCGCTGAACTGGAACGACTCGACCACCTTGCGGCCGAAGACAACCAGGAGCACGGCAACGGGAATCATCGCGAGGACCGTACAGGCCATCAAGCCCGTCCAGTCCGGCACGCCGGACTGCTGCTGCGTGCGAAAAGCGTTAATCGCAACGGCAATGACGCGCACCGAGGGGTCACGCCCGATCAGGAACGGCCAGAAGAAGTCGTTCCAGGTCGCCACCGTCGTCAGGATCGCCAGCGTGGCGAGCGAAGTCCGGTGCAGCGGCAAAATGATGCGGAAGAAAATCGAAAAATACGAAGCGCCGTCGATGCGAGCCGCTTCCTCGACGTCACCCGGGGTGCCCAGGAACATTTGGCGCAGGAAAAACACCGCGAACGGCGTCATCAGCGCGTAAGGCGCGGCCATGCCCTGAAAAGTGTTCAACCAGCCCAGATCATGGATCAGGATAAAATTCGGGATAAACAGGACGGCTGCCGGTATCATGGTGGCCGCGACGAAAAGGAAGAACAGCAACTTGCCGCCGGGGAACTTCAACCGTGCAAAGGCGTAAGCCGCCATCGCGCTAAAGAAAATTTGCGGCGCCACCGCCACGATGGTGAAGATGATGCTGTTGACCAGTGCCCGCAGAAAATCGACCTTGGCCAACCCCGTCTGCTGCAGGCGCGGATCGGAGGGATCGATCAGCCCAAGCACCCGCTGGAAACTGAACAGCGTCGGATCCTGCGGCAGGACCGAGCCCGCACTCTGGAAAAGCGCGTTTGAACCGGTCAGCGCGGTCTTGAGCGCGATCCACACCGGCCCCAGCGAAAGCAGGGCAAACGCGACCAGGGCCGCGTAGCCCAACCATCGGCCCACGCTCGGTTTTCGCGTCGATTTTTCCATGTAAACGCCAGACCTCCTTCTTCTGCTTCGCTTCATCCCAGGTCCGATTGCCCGGAGCGCAAGACCCGCATCTGGATGACGGTGATGATGATCAGGACGAAAAAGAGCGCGGTCGACATGGCCGACGCGTAGCCCATGCGCATGCTGCTGAAGGCCAGCTGATAGATGTACCAGACGATCGTGCGGGTGGATATCCCCGGACCACCCTGCGTGGTGACGGCGATGGTATCAAAGATCTGGAATGAACCGATGACGCTGGTCACGAGCACAAACACCAGCGTCGGCCGCAGCAGCGGCAGGGTGATGGACCAAAACATCTTCCATTCGGAAGCGCCCTCGATCCGGGCCGCTTCGTACAGGTGCCGCGGGATCGCCTGCAATCCGGTGTAAAACAGCAGCGCGATAAAGCCGGTGTGACGCCAGATGTTGATGGCCGCAATCGTCGGCAATGCCAGGCTCCCCTCGCTAAAGAAGGCGTGGCGTCCGAGGCCGATGTGTTCCAGAATGATGTTCACGATCCCTAGAACAGGGTCGAGCATCCAGAGCCAGATCATGGCGGCCACCACGTTCGAGATCAGGTATGGAACCAGCAGAATCGAGCGCATCAACACCGACCCGGTCAACCGGTTGATGAGCACCGCCAGCAACAGCCCGAAAACGGTCTGAACCGGGATGTTATAAATCACGTAGAGGAGCGTGACCCACATCGATTCCCAGAACCTCTGGTCGGCGATTAACTTCTGATAGTTTTCCAGCCCCAGGAACTTCGGCGCCCGCATCAGGTTCCAGTTGGTCAGCCCGATGTAAAACGCCCGGATGGTCGGCAGGAAATAAAAGAGGGTAAACCCGATCAGCGCGGGAAAGACAAACAGCCAACCGCAAAATGCCTGGCTGGCGAGCAGGCTGCGTCGCGGCCGGATCGCCGGGGTCGCGAGGGTCGCGGAATCAGACGCAACGGGGATTGAGCTGGACATTTCCGGGGAACTTTGGAGTGTTGGATGGCAGCGCTAAAACCCGGAGCCTCGCCGCGCATCGGCCATAAACTAACCTCCACGGGGGTCTCGCGCCGGTTTAATAACTCGTGCCAGTAACACGATATTGTGCGCCGGTGCCAGGTTGTCAAACGGCATTTCGATAAAAATCGGAAAGAAAACCACGGCCTTGCGGCCCGCTCACCCATCGCCGCTCCGGTTGCTTCCCCGGCGCTTATCATGCAACTGATACCAGATGACCGCTGAGGCGTCAGCGCACAAACAAACGAACGGGACGGAGGGCGTACGGCATGATTACGATTGAGAATCTTTCCAAACGGTTCGGTGACTTTCTCGCGCTCGACCGCGTCGGGTTGAAAATCGAAACGGGTGAGCTGTTCTTTCTCCTGGGTCCAAGCGGCTGCGGCAAGACCACCCTCCTCCGCCACGTCGCCGGGTTCTATCAACCCGACGAAGGCAGGATCCTGTTCGACGGCGAAGACGTCACCCGCGTTCCGCCTCACCGGCGCAACACGGGCATGGTCTTCCAGAACTATGCGCTCTGGCCCCACCTAACCGTGGCAAAGAATGTCGCGTTCGGCCTGGAGGAACGGCACCTCCCTAAACCGGAAATCGAAGGGCGGGTTGCCGAAGCTTTGCGCGTCGTCCGGCTCGAAGACATGGCCCGACGCAAGATTCACGAACTGTCCGGCGGCCAGCAGCAGCGGGTGGCCCTGGCGCGGGCGCTCGTAATCCGGCCGGCCTGCCTCCTGTTGGATGAGCCGTTATCCAATCTGGATGCCAATCTCCGGTTGGAAATGCGAGGCGAGATCCGCCGGATCTGCCGGCAGTTCGGGTTAACCTCACTCTACGTTACGCACGACCAGCAGGAAGCCCTCTCCATTGCCGATCGCATCGCGATCCTTGACGGCGGCAAACTGCTCCAGGTTGGCACGCCCGCGGAAATCTACCGCCGGCCGCGTAGCCGGTTCGTGGCGGAGTTTATCGGCGAAGGCAATTTCCTGGTCGGGCAGATCGTCGGCCGCGACGAATTCCTGACCATCAAGGTTGGTAACCGCTCCCTGCGGGCCGCCGATCCCCCCGGGCACGTCCTGTCCCCCGGGTCACGCGTCGTGCTTTGCCTTCGTCCGGAAGCCATTCGCATCTCAGACAACCAGCCGCCGGGGCCTGCGTGGCGGGCGAAGCTGCTCGAAACCACCTACCTTGGCCAGATTGCCCAGCACCGGTTTCATTGCGGGACTGATACCCTTAAAGTTGCCGAGTTGAATCCGCGGCCGGGCCGCGTGAAACCCGGTAGCGAATATTATTTAGGCGTGGACCCTGAAGAGGTGACGCTCCTCGGGGAATAGAACGATGCGCGGCGTACTTCCCCTTCTGTTGTGTCTCGGCCTGATTCTGGCGGTCCCGCTCCTGCTCCGGCAACCGCAGGAAGCCGGCCATGATTCGGCCCAGGATTCACTCGTGATCATCTCGCCCCATGACGAGACCATCCGGTTCGAATTCACCCGCGCCTTCGCCGATTACTACCGGAAAAAGACCGGGCGCACGGTCCGCCTTGACTGGCGCCTTCCGGGCGGTACCGCCGAGATCGTCCGGTACCTCGACTCGGAATTTGAAGCAGCCTTTCGAGCCTACTGGTCGGGAACGCTCCACCGTCCCTGGACCCGTGAGGTCCTCGAGAGCTTTTCCAACCCGCGAGTGCGCGCCGACGCCCAGCAAGGTTCCCCCGGCGAGGCCGCCAGAAAGGCATTTTTGAGTTCCGACGCCGGCTGCGGGATCGATCTCCTTTTCGGGGGCGGCAGCTTTGATTTTATCAACTTCGCCAATCGCGGGTTTCTCGTCGACAGCGGCGCGCTCGGCCGTTTCCCGGAACTGTTCGGCGGCAACGGCGACCTGGCGATCCCACGGTCCCTCGGCGGCGAACCATACTGGGACGAGCGGGGCCGCTGGGTCGGCACCTGCCTGGCCGGATTCGGCATTTGTTACAATCCCGATGTTCTGGAGCGCCTGGGCGTTCCATCGCCGCCGCAACAATGGGCTGACCTGGCTGACGCACACTTCTTCAAAGCGATTGCGCTGGCCGATCCGACCAAAAGCGGTTCTGCCGCGAAGGCTTTTGAGCTGCTGATCCAGCAACAGATGAATGAACGGTTGTCTGAGTTATCGGGGTCAGCGAAAGATCAATCCCGGGAAAAGCTGGAAGCGCAAGCCGTGGCCGAAGGATGGCAGCGCGCGCTCCAGCTCCTGATCCGGCTCGCGGCCAACGCCCGCTACTTCAGCGATGCGGCGTCGAAGGTGCCTCTGGATGTCGCCTACGGAGAAGCGGCGGCCGGCATGTGCATCGACTTTTACGGCCGCTTTGAAAGCGAGGCCGTGGCCGACGGAAACGGCCGGAGCCGGCTCGGGTACACCAACGTCCTGGGTGGAACCTCCGTCGGGGTCGATTCGATCGCGCTGCTTCGTGGCGCGCCCCATTCGCAGGTCGCCAGGGCGTTCATCGATTTTGTCCTGCAACCCGAAGGTCAAAAGCTTTGGGACTTTCGTCCGGGGACGCCCGGCGGCCCCGTGCGCTATGTGCTGAGGCGGTTGCCGGTCCGGAAGGAATTTTACCGCGAACCGCTGCGCTCGTCCCTCGCGGACCGGGACGCCGACCCCTACCGCGACGCTGAGGCCTTCCAGTACCATGAGGGGTGGACCGCGCCGCTTTTCTCCGCAATCCGGTTTTTAGTCCGCGTCATGTGCATCGATTCACGCGAGGAACTCGTGGCGGCTCGCCGCGCCATCGGCAACGCCCCGGTAAACTCGCCCGGTTTCCAGAAACTGCTCGATGTTTCCCGCGTTCGCTACGACGTCGCCCGGCAACAAATCCGGGAAACGCTTCGATCCGCCGACCGCGTCCAGGAAATCCGTCTGGCCGAAGAGCTCACGACTCACTTCCGCGACCAATACCGCCAGGCCGAACGGCTGGCGCGAGAGGGGCATTGAGGCATGATCGAATCCCCTTCCAATGCAACGCGCGCCGTCCGCGGGAGCAGGCGGCGGCGGCGGCGACGGATCCCTACCGGCTCACATCCAATGCTGGCATTCCTGTATTTCGGAATCCTGGCATTTTTCGGGATCTTTTTTGTTCTGCCGATTCTAACCGCGCTCCGGGGGGCATTTCTGGATCAGACCGGCGCCTTAACGTTTGATTATGTCGTCGAGGTTTTTCGGAACCCGGTCTACCTGGAAGGGTTTGTCAACGCGCTGAAACTTGCGACCGGGAGCACGCTCCTGGCATTCGCCATTGCCGCGCCCCTGGCTTGGCTCGGTCAAAGGTTCGAGTTTCCGGCCAAGCGCACGCTCTCGGCGCTTTTACTGCTGCCGATGATGCTGCCGCCCTTTGTGGGCGCAATCGGATTTCGCCAGATCTTCGGCCAGGAAGGCGCCGCCAACGCCCTGCTCCACGCCGCCGGATGGCTCCGGCCCGGCCAGGTGATCGATTGGCTCGGGAGCGGTCGTCAATGGGGCATCATTCTGCTCAATGCACTGCACCTTTACCCGATCTTCTACCTTAACCTCGTTGCGGCCCTGGCAAACGTTGATCCCGTATTGATGGAGGCCGCGGAAAATCTCGGGTGTTCAGGCCTGCGGCGCGCCCGGCGGATAACTCTCCCGCTCATCATGCCCGGCATTTTTGCCGGCGGCAGCATCGTGTTCATCTGGGCATTCACCGAGCTGGGTGTGCCGCTGATGTTCGATTACTACCGGGTGACCCCGGTCCAGATCTTCGAAGGCATCAGGGACATCGGGAGCAATCCGTTTCCTTACGCCCTCGTCGCAGTGACGCTCATCAGTTCTGCGCTGATCTACCTCAGCGTCCGAATCGCGATCGGGTCGCCGCCGCCGGCCTCGCCCGGGCGCGGCGGGCATAGCGGGCAAATTCACTCCCTGCACGGGCTCCGGGGGACGTTGTGTTCCGCCTTCTTCCTGGCCGTTTGCCTGCTGGCCGTCCTGCCCCACATCGGCGTCATTCTCGTCTCGGTCTCCAGGGACTGGTACCGGGCGATCCTGCCGCACTCCTTTACCCTGCAGCATTACGCTCTGGCGCTGGGCGATCACCTGACCGTTCCCGCCATCCGGAACAGCCTGATCTACGCCTCCCTGTCTACCCTGATCGATCTTTTGCTCGGAGTCGCCATCGCCTACCTGGTGACACGAACCGCAATCCCCGGCCGCTCCCTGCTGGACGCTCTCGCCACGCTTCCCCTCGCCGTGCCGGGACTTATCCTCGCGTTCGGATACCTGGCCCTTACGCGCCGGGGCAGCTTTCTGAACTTCCTGGATCCGACCCGTGACCCGCTCGTTCTCCTGGTGGTAGCCTACGCCGTACGGCGGATCCCTTACGTGGTCCGGTCGGCAACCGCCGGCTTTCAGCAGGCCAGCATCGTGCTGGAGGAAGCGGCCCAAAGCGCAGGCGCCGCACCCTTCCGTGCGTTGACACGGGTCACGTTACCCTTGATCAGCGCGAACCTGCTTTCCGGAGCCCTCCTGGCATTCGCGTTTGCCATGCTCGAGGTGTCGGACTCGCTCGTACTCGCACAGAAGCAAAACGATTATCCGATCGCGAAAGCGATCTACGAATTGTCGACGATTCTCGGCGAGGGCCGGTACCTTGCGGCCGCCCTCGGCGTCTGGGCGATGGTGTTTCTGGCCGTCACCGTCGCGGCCGCGTCGCGGTTGATCGGCACGAAGTTAGGCGCCATGTTCCGGGGCTAACCGTCCGCTTTCAAACTGAATTCGCTGTCGCAGTTCATTGGGACTCCTGCCCGTGTGCTGCCACATCACCCGGCCAGGCGAGCTCCGCCGGGCCGGGGATAACGGCGATCTTCGATTCACGTGCCTTGCAAAGCGCGAGTTTTACCGTTTGTTTTACGCCCGTTCAGTATGCCCTGTACGATACATTATGGATCCCTTACCTGATAAACCGTTGGATTCCTGCTGTAAAAATCTCTCCATTGAGGACGATCGTACCGGCTTGAGCGTCGAAACCCTCAAACGAGCCTTTGCGGACAACCTATTTTACGTTCAGGGCAGGTTTCCGGAGATCGCGACGCAAAATGATTTCTACATGGCGCTGGCCTATACGGTGCGTGATCGCCAGTTACACCGCTGGATCAACACCATTGAAACCTACCTTAAACAAAAACACCATAGGATCGTCTCCTATTTTTCCGCGGAATACCTGCTTGGACCGCGCTTAGGAAACAGCCTGATCAGCCTGGGAATTTACGAGCAAGTCCGCCAGGCGGTGGAAGAGTCCGGGCTTCGCCTTGAACGTTTGCTCGAACAGGAAGCCGAACCGGGTCTGGGTAACGGAGGCTTGGGACGGCTTGCCGCCTGTTTCATGGATTCTCTTTCCACCCTGGAAGTTCCCGCCATCGGCTACGGAATCCGTTACGAATTCGGAATCTTCACCCAGGAGATTCGCGACGGCTGGCAGGTCGAAGTCGCCGACCAGTGGCTGCGCCTGGGCGACCCGTGGGAAATCCGCCGTCCTGACCGCACCGTGGAGGTCGGCTTCGGCGGCCGTACCGAATGCTACACGGACGATCAGGGCCGCTCCCGGATGCGCTGGATTCCGAGGCGGATCGTATGCGGTGTCCCGCACGATATGGCAATTCTCGGCTACCACGTCAACACGGCCAATACGTTACGCCTGTGGAAGGCCGAAGCCTCTGAATCGTTCAACTTTCAGGAATTCAACCAGGGGGACTACTACGGCGCCGTTCACGAACAGGTGGTGACCGGGACCATCTCCAAAGTTCTTTACCCCAACGACGCCGTGGTCCAGGGAAAGCAGTTGCGGCTGGAACAGCAATACTTCTTCGTTGCCTGCTCTGTGCAGGACATGATCCGCATCCACTTGCGTCTGGGACGAAGCCTGGAGGAATTCCATGAGACGTTTGCGGTGCAACTGAATGATACCCATCCGTCGATCGGGATCGCCGAACTCATGCGGTTACTCGTGGATGAGCACCGGATAGCGTGGGAAACCGCCTGGGACATTACCCGTAAGACGTTTGCGTACACCAACCACACGCTCCTGCCGGAAGCGCTCGAGAAATGGCCGGTCCGCTTGTTCGGCGACCTCCTGCCGCGGCACCTGGAGATCATATACGAGATTAACCGTCGGTTCCTCGACGAGGTTCGCCGGAAGTATCCGGATGATCCGGCGCGGGTTGCGCGGATGTCCCTGATCGATGAAAGCGGTGAACGCTACGTCCGGATGGCTTACCTTGCGACCGTCGGCAGCCACGCCGTCAACGGCGTGGCCGAACTGCATTCCCAACTCCTGAAGGAGACCACCCTACGCGATTTCTTCGAACTCTGGCCGGAGAAATTCCTCAACATCACCAATGGCGTTACCCCGCGCCGTTTCATCGTCTCCAGCAATCCCCGGCTCTCCCGCCTGGCGACCCGGAAAATCGGGGATGGTTGGATTACCCGCCTGGAGGACCTTCGGAAGCTGGAAGCCTTCGTGGAAGATCCCGGTTTCCGGAGTGAGGTCCGGCAGATCAAGCAGGCAAACAAGCGGGACCTGGCGAGCTATATCCAAAAACAAACCGGCGCCACGGTGGACCCGGAGAGCATGTTCGACGTGCAGGTGAAACGGCTGCACGAGTACAAGCGCCAGCATTTGAACGTGTTGCACATCATTACCCTGTACAACCGCATCAAACACGATCGCAACATCGACCTCCTGCCCCGCACCTTTCTTTTCGGAGGCAAGGCGGCCCCGGGATACTTCATGGCCAAGCTGATCATCAAACTGATCAATTCCGTTGCCGAGGTGCTGAACCGTGAACCGGACGTCCGCGATCGTCTCAAGGTAGTATTCCTGCCTAACTATGACGTCAAGCAGGCGCAACGAATCTTCCCTGCGGCTGACCTGTCGGAGCAGATTTCGACGGCCGGCTATGAGGCGTCCGGAACGAGCAACATGAAGCTTGCGATGAACGGGGCATTGACGATCGGCACGCTGGACGGCGCAAATATTGAAATCCGGCAGCAGGTCGGCGAAGAAAACTTTTTCCTGTTCGGTCTGACGTCTAAAGAAGTGTTTGAAAAGCGCGCCGCGGGCTATCGTCCGCGAGAGTACTACGACGCTAACGCGAATTTACGCGCCGCAGTTGACCTGATCAGCTCGGGACACTTCTCCAACGGCGACACCCGGTTATTCGAACCATTGGTAGATTCGTTGATGAAGCATGACCCGTACATGCTGTTTGCCGATTACGAATCTTACGTGAAGTGCCAGGACCAGGTCAGCCAAGCATACAGGGATACGGACCATTGGACGCGGATGTCGATCTTGAATACGGCCCGCGTGGGCATTTTCTCTTCGGACCGGGCGATTCGGGAATACAGTGGGAAGATTTGGGATGCGCACCCGGTCAAAGTTGAACTACAAGCTTACAGGCCGGGCGACGCGGGACTGAAAGTCGATGCCGGTGGCGGACAGACCGAACCGGCCGGGGCGATCGCTCCTATTGAGGGACGTTAGAATGCCGGCCCCCGAACCCCAAAATCGTTTGCATATTTAAACTGCTATGAATACACGTACGTCGATTTGTTCTATAGGATGGAGACAGCCATGATTGCGAAGCAGATTTTCGGACGCACCGGACACGAGAGCACACGGACCGTCTTCGGCGGCGCCGCTCTGTCCAGAGTCACGCAGGACGAAGCCGATCGTACCCTCGAGGTGTTGCTAAAGTACGGCGTCAATCACCTTGATGTCGCCGCCAGCTACGGTGATGCCGAACTTCGAATCGCCCCATGGCTGAAAAGGTATCCCGATCGCTTTTTCCTCGCCACCAAGACGGGCAGCCGCACCTACGACGAGGCCAAGCGCGACATTCACAATTCGCTGAAACGTACGGGGGTGGAGCGGGTTGACCTTATCCAGCTTCATAACCTCGCCGATCCCATCGAATGGGACATCGCGCTGAGTCCCGGAGGCGCGCTCGAGGCCTGCATCGAGGCGCGCGAGCAGGGTCTGGTACGGTTTATCGGCGTCACAGGGCACGGCGCTCAGATCGCCGCGACGCATCTGCGTAGCCTTGAACGCTTCGACTTCGATTCGGTGCTGCTGCCGTACAATTACCTCATGATGCAGCACGACTATTTCGCCGGCGCCTTTGAACGGGTCGCAGCGGCGTGCAAGGCGCGGAACACGGCCGTGCTGACGATCAAAGCGATTGCGCGACGGCCCTGGTGGGGACGCGAGCACACGCATGCGACGTGGTACGAACCGTTCGAAGACCAGCGCGACATTGACGCAGCCGTCCACTGGGTGCTGGCGCGCCCTGACGTCTTCCTCGCGACCCCAGGCGACATCCACCTGCTCCCGAAAGTTCTCGACGCGGCGAGTCGCTTCGTCTCCGCCCCGGAGGAGGAAGTGATGCGTGAACAGGGTGCGCGGCTGGAGGCACTTCCGCTCTTCGTTTAGGGGCGGACAAGCAAAGCCGGGGGCAGCATTCCCGAACGGTGCCAGGGAACATCCTTATCTCTGATTCGGAAACGCCCCGATTGTCCCTCGGCGGGCCTTTCTGTAAGTATGTTCCCGTATACCTTCTCTCGTTCAACCTGCCCGCCGGTCGGGTGACCGGCGGGTCTTTTTTTCTCGCCGCTGTTTTGTGCCGGTAGGTGGGGATTAGATCACTTTCTGCGGACCACAGCAGGAAGAAGGATCATCCGCAGAACACGCAGAAGAACGCAGAAAAGAGAAAAGCGTCCACAGATTAACACAGATTAAGCGGGCCCGGCGGGCCCGATACCTGGCGGCAACTCTAAGGTTGACACTCGCACCCACCCCCCAGGATGCCGCTCCGAACTCCGAACTCCGAACTCCGAACTCCGAACTCCGAACTCCGAACTCCGAACTCCGAACTCCGAACTCCGAACTCCTTCCCCCCTCTTCCCGCCGTGGTCGCCGTGGTCCGCCGTGTTCGCCGTGTGAACTCTTACGCTGTGCCCGCCGTGTGACCGTGTGAACTCTTACGTTGTGCCCGCACCGATCTCGTGATCTGCCAGCAATTCGATCGCGTGAACCAGAGCGGAATGGTCCGATTTGGAAAGGCCGTGCGCGGCGCAGGCGTTGAACAGTTGCTGGCACGTCGCGGTATTCGGCAACGCCATCCCGAGTTCTTTGGCATTTGCAAGGGCGAGCCCCAGATCTTTCTGGTGCAATTCGATCCGGAATCCAGGTTGGAAGTTTCGTTTGAGCAGACGTTCGCCATGCACTTCCAGGATTCGCGACGAGGCGAACCCGCCCATCAGCGCCTGCCGGACTTTCGCGGGATCCGCCCCGGCCTTTGACGCGAACACGAGTGCCTCGCAGACGGCTTCGATCGTCAGGGCAACAATGATCTGATTGGCTACCTTGGCGGTCTGGCCGTCCCCGTTCTCACCGACGCGGGTAATGTTTTTGCCCATCAATTCGAATAGCGGCTGCGCGCGCGCGAAAGCGGCTTCGCTGCATCCGGCCATGATGGTCAGCGTCGCATTTCTGGCGCCCACGTCACCACCGGAAACGGGTGCATCGATGTAGTCCGCCCCTAGTTCACGAATCCGGGCGGCGAACCGTTTGGTTGCCAGCGGCGAGATCGAACTCATGTCGATCACCAGCTTTTGCGGCGGCCCGTCCGCATCGCTTCCGTGCCCCTCGTGCGACCCTGCCGTAAGGGTGGTTGCCACGCCATTGTCGCCGAACAACACCGATTCCACGTCCGGCGTATCCGGGACCATCGTGATGATGAACTCAGCCGCCTGGGCAACTTCCGCGGGAGAACCGCATTCCTTCCCACCCCCGTCGAGCAAAGCCCTGTCTTTAACCCCGTGCCGGCTATGCAGAAAGAGGTGGTGACCGCCCTTCTGAAGGTTAAGCGCCATCGGCGCACCCATGATGCCCAAACCAATAAAACCGACGTTCGACATACAGGTAACTTACACGTTTGGCCGGCAGGTAAATCATCTCCGGACACGAACCGTGACGGCCGCCGGCGGATGATCCGGCGAGGATCACCCGCCCGTGCCGGGTTCCTGGCCCGGACCTTACGTTTCAGCCCTCGTTTTTGGACTGAGCCGACTGAGCTTTCTTCTGTTCCGCCCGGACGAATTCGGCGGAACGGGTCGCTTCTTCATCGAGCTTGTCGTGACCGGGCAGGTAGCGATAGACCGCGATATCCCGCCCGACCTCGCCGCCCGGAATCAGGAAAGGCTCCATGACCACGGCACCCTGATAATTAATCTGGTGCAACGCGCCGAAAATCTCCGGCCACGGCATCCGGCCGCGCCCGGGCGGGCGCCGGTTCGCTTCGCCGATGTGAAAGTGCCCCAACCAGGGTCCCGCTTCGACGATGGCGCCTCCGATGCTGTCTTCCTCAATGTTCAGGTGGAACGTATCCAGATGGACTTTGCAGTTGGGGCTCCCGACCCGTTGAACAAAAGCGATCCCTTCAGCAGCGGTGTTCATAAGAAAGTGCTCGAAGCGATTCACCACCTCGATACAAATGTAAACGCCGCAGTCTTCGGCACCCTTGACCGCTTCGCGCACACCCTCAACCGCCCGGTCAGTGAGAAGTTGTTTATCCTCACCCGGCAAAGGCCGGCGCGGCCACGAACTATAATTGATGCCGGCCATGATGGTGCCCCCCAGCTGCTGCATACCCCGGCATACCTCGTGCAGAAACGTAATCGCGTTTTTGCGGATTGCGGCGTCTTCCGAGAGCATGTCCATATCGGCCGTCATCCCGATGCTGTAGGTGAGCCCGATGCCGGCATTCGCTGCCGCGCCTTTGAGTGTGTCCCGCTCCGCAGTGCTCATCCGGGCGATTTTCTGGGCGCGAACTTCGAGCACGTCAAAGCCGCATTTTTTTGCTCGCGCGATAAACGGGAGCGGATCCACCTCCCAATACTGGGTCCAATAACCGAAGTGTATTCCGACGGGGTTCATAAATTAACTCTTGAAAGGTGCCGGGGTTACCGGCTCTCGGCTGCGGTGAAGCACCTTTTTGTTCGAGGTTCTGTGGGGAAATGCGCTTTGAATGCCTGCCTCTTTTTCAGTTGTGGCCCTCTTCGGCCTGTGGCATCCGTGGCCTTTCACGGTCGCGCCATCGTCGAGCCCGACGCTCGGGGAGGTGCAGTGGAACCTCGAACGACGACGCGGGTAGGAAGGAGCGCACTTTGGGGCTCAAATTCAAAATCATGATTCTGGTCGCCGCGAACCCAGCGCGCCTGGACGAGCTGCAATAACCGGTCCACGGTTCGCTCTCCCATTTCCGTGATCGGTTGAGCGACTGTGGTCAGCTCCGGCGAAACGTATGCTGCCAACGGGATGTCGTCAAAACCCGTCACCGACAACTCATCGGGCAACTGGAGGCCCGCCCTGCAAGCCCCATGGAGCACGCCCACCGCCAGCCCGTCGGTGAGCGCGACGATGGCCGTGGGTGAAGGGCGATGACGCAGGACACCTTGTGCGGTGCTGAGGCCCAAGCCGAACTGTTCTCCCGAACCGATCACCACCCATTCCTCCCTGAGTTCGACTCCGGCTTCATCCAACGCCCGCCTGATCCCGGACAGCCGGCGCCCCATCGACTCGCTGTGCGGTTCTGCACCGACGACGGCAATCCGCCGGTGCCCCAGGTCGAGCAGATGGCGGCCGATCCCGTAACCACCCTGAAGGTTGTCACTCAATACCCGGTCGACCGGGAGTGCGGGAAGGTCACGGTCCACCAACACGACCGGAACCCGGGTCCGCAGCAGCCGTTCGACGTTGGCCACGCTGTGACCGGTCGGCACCAGGATGATGCCGTCCACGCGTTGCCGCAGCAACATCTCGAGGTAAGCCGATTCCTTTTCCGGGTTTTCTTCGGCGCTGCATAAAAAAGCGCGGTACCCCTGTTTGAATAGCGCCTGTTCGATCGCATAACCGAGCAGGCTGAAAAACGGCTGTGAAACTTTCGGGACCAGCACACCAATAGACTGCGTTTTCTGGCGCCGGAGCCCCCGGGCCAAAGCGCTCGGTTGATAATTAAGCGCTTCCATGGTTTGCCGCACCTTGTCCTGGACGGCTTGGGTCACGTACCCGTTCTGGTTGATCACCCGCGAAACCGTGGCGGTCGATACACCGGCAAGGGCAGCGACTTCCTTTATCGTGGGCATACATGATCGGTTGAAGGTCCCATTAACTCCCGGCTCTGTGTCCGTCCACGAACTCCGGAGCCACGCCACCTGCCGCCTCATTTCAACGTTCCGCGTAACCAGAGGCGGGCCATCCAGCGGTCGCGCACCAGCGCGATGGCAATCGCCAGAATCATCGTCGCGCCCCAGATGGCTTCGGTCAGGTGCGGGCTGAAGCCCAGCAAATTAAAGCCCGTGGAGATGATTTGAAGCAGCACCAACGAAAGAAACAGCCCCAGCACCTTGCCGAACCCCCCGTTCGGATCCACCCCCCCCAGCACCGCCGCCAAAATCGTGATCAGCAGGTAGGATTCCGCGTAGCCCGCCCGCGCCGAGTTAAACCGCGCCATCATCACCACCGCCGCCACCCAGCACAGCACGCTGGAGGCCACGTACACCCCCACCAGCATCCAGTCGGTGGCCACCCCCGAGTAGCGCGTCGCCCGCTCGTTCGAGCCGATCATGCGCACCGACACCCCAAAGGCCGCGTGGCTCATGAGCACCGCCACCACCACCGCGCAGACCACAAACAGCACCATCGGCACGGGCACCCCCCCCAGCGTGCCGTTGCCCAAATACAGGATCGCCGGGGGAAACCCCCCGATGACCCCGCCGTTGGTGGCGTAGACGGCGATGCCTTTGACCGCCGTCATCGTGCCCAGCGTCACCAGGATGGGGTGCACGCCCAAAAAGGCGACGATTACCCCCGTGATGAGCCCGACCACCAACGAGGTTGCCAGGCCCGCGACCAGCGCCAGCGCGATGACCCCGGCCACCGCCGACGGCGCGCTGGCGGGCCCGAGCAGCTTGGTCAGGATCGCCGCCATCACCAGCGCCGACAGGTTGGCCGTGGCAATGATCGCCAGGTTCAAGCCCCCGCTCATCAGCGGGATCATCATGGCCAGCGCCAGGATCCCGAGCTCCGGCATCTGGAACGCCATGGCCCGAAGCGTCTCGCCCGATAAGAACCGCGCCGGGGCCAGCGCCCCGAAGAAGACCGCCGCCAGCACAATCAAGCCGATCAGCATCGTGATGGTCGGATCCCGCCCCAGCCAGCCCAGGGCGGAGGAGGGCCGGGGCGCGGGGGCGGCGGGCGCGGGGGCAGTGGCGGCTTCAATGGGCATGGCGAACGGTCCGTTTTTGCTGGCGTTTGGCGGCGTAAGCCGTGGCGCTCACGCTGATGAGGATGATCAACCCGGTGACAAACCCGAACGAATACGACGACACGCCCCGCAGGGTGAGGCCATTCTGCAGGATCGCCAACAGCACGATGCCCAGCACCGTCCCGCCGACGGTGCCAATGCCGCCCAACAGGCTGGCCCCGCCCAGCACCACCGCCGCCAGCACGTCAAGCTCGCGCCCGATCAGGGCATTGGGCACCACCTCTTCGACCCGGTGGGCTTGAACCAGCCCCGCCACGCCGGCCATCAGGCCCGAGTAGCCGTACACAAAACACTGCAGGCCCAGCAGGTTGCAGCCGACGCGCTTGGCCGCTTCGGGGTTGCCCCCCAAGCCGTAAATCTGCCGCCCGACCGACAACCGGCTCAGCAGCAAGGCCGTGATGAGCAGCACGATCGCCGCCACCACCACCGGAAAGGGGATCCCAACCAGCGACAGGTCCGCCGTGAACCAGTCGGGTAAATCGTAGATGGACTTGCCGTCGGTCACAAACATCAGCATCGCGAAGTAAAAGGTCATCGTCGAAATGGTCACGATCACCGGCAAGGCCCGCAGGTAGTAAATCAGCAGGGCATTCATGACGCCCAGCAGCGCGCCGAACAAGGCCGCCAGCCCAAAGGCCATGACCCAGTTGCCCCCGTAACGCACGAGGAGGCTGGCCACCAGGTACTGGCTGACGGCCGCCATGGCGGCGAACGAAATGTCGATCCCCCCCGAGATGAGCACCACCAGCAAGCCGGAGGCCATGATCGCCATCACCGAATAGTTCTCCAGCAAGGTGACCAGGTTTTTGCCGCTTAGAAAGCCGGGCGAGACCGCCGAGAAAATGACCGCCATCACGATGACGATGCCGGCCAGTTGGGCGTCGTGGCGCCGAAATGCCGTCCGCAAGGAGGCCGAGGGACCGGAGACGGAGCCGTTCTCAGGCATAGATGACCTCCCGGAGTTCCCGCTCGCTGACGCGCTGCGGATCGTAGGCTCCCACGAGCCGGCCCTCGCGCATGACCAGGATGCGGTGGCTCTGGTAGAGCACCTCTTCGATCTCATCGGAGATCAGCAGGATGGCCAGCCCCCGCGCGGCCAGCGCGTCGACCGCCTGGAAAATGCCCGCTTTGGCCCCGACATCCACCCCTACCGTGGGCGAATCCAGGATCAGCACCCGCGGATCGGTCGCCAGCCACTTGGCCAAGACCACCCGCTGCTGGTTGCCCCCGGAAAGTTGTTGCACCGGCCGCTCGGCGGTGTTGGTCTTGACGCGCAGTTCCTGGAAAATCCAGCGCTCGATGGTCTTGGCCCGGCGCGCCCCCTCGATGAGGCCCAGCCGCCCCGTGAGCCGGTCCAACACCGAAATGACCGTGTTATCGGCAATGGTCTGCGGCATCACCAGGCCCAGCGAGAGGCGGTCTTCGGACACGTAAGCGATCTTCCGGCGGATGGCCGCGCGGTTGGTGCGCAGCTGCACGGGCTTGCCGTCGACCCGGATCTGGCCCGAATCGGGCGGGTTCATGCCAAACAGCGACAGGGCCAGCTCGGTGCGCCCCGCCCCCAGCCGCCCGATCAGACCCAGGATTTCGCCGGGCCGCAACTCCAGGTCAACCTCGGCGTACTGGCCCGCGCGGCTCAGGCCGCGCACCTCCAGCACCGGGGCGGCCTGGCCCGACCACGGGGGTTTGAGGCTGCTTTCAAACACGTGGCCGGTGATCAGTTCGCCCAGGCGGCGCCGGTCGAGTTCTCTCACCCAATAGGTGCCCAGGTTGCGCCCGTCGCGCAGCACCGTCACCCGCTCGGCGATGGTCAGCACCTCCTCGAGCCGGTGGCTGACGAACACCGTGGCGATGCCCTGACGCTTGAGTTCGTGAATGGTGGCCAGCAGCGCCGTCACCTCCTGGTGGGTCAACGACGCGGTCGGCTCGTCCATGACGATCAGGCGCGCCTGCTCGCCGGCCAGCGCCCGGCAGATGGCCACCAGTTGGCGCGTGGCGATGGGCAGCGCCCCGACCAGCTCGTCCAGCGGCAGAGCAATCTTGAGCCGTTGCATGACCGCTTGCGCCCGACGGCGCATCGCCGGGCGGTCCACCAGGCGCACCGGCGTCGGGATGTGGTGGCCGAAGGCGATGTTCTCGGCCACTGAGAGGTTGGGAAACAACGAGAGGTCCTGGTAGATGATCTGCACGCCGAAGCGCTGCGAAGCGGCCGGCGTCAGGTGGGAGTGCGCCTTGCCCTCCAGCATGATCTGGCCTTCATCGGGCGCGTGCACCCCCGAGAGGATCTTGATTAGGGTGCTCTTGCCGCAGCCGTTCTCGCCGGCCAGGCAATGAATTTCGGCGGCCCGAATCGAGAAACTGACATCGGTTAACGCCCGTACGCCGCCGAAACGCTTGCTGATGCCCCGCATCTCGATGAACTCGGGGCCGGGCGCGGTTTGCAGGCTCTCAGGCGCGGGGCTGCTGATTAGGTCCGCCATGTTCGGGTGTTCGTCGCGCCCACGGCACCGGCGCGACGAACGGGTAGGTTGGTTAACGCGTTAGAGCCCCAACGAGGCGAGCTTATCAACCGTGTCTTTGTCTATCTTGAGCACTTTGATGACCCGAATCACCCGTTTCTCCGGATCCACGCTTGCCTTACCCAGGCCGGGTATCTCCATACCGTCTGTGATCGGCGTCTTGTCCACCACCATCTTTGACACCGTTACGATCGCGGCCCCCGCTTCGATCGGGCTCCAGATGTAACCCGACTTGATGATACCCTCTTTCACCAGTTTCCGGCCCTGGCTGGGTGAGCAGGCCCCGACCAGCACGATCTGGCTTTCTTTGCCGCGCTCCTTGATCGCGCGGCCCGCCCCGATGGGCCCTTGGCTGCCGAAGGTCAGGATGCCCTTCAGATTAGGGTGCGCCAGCATCGCGTCCAACGCGGTGCGATAGCTGTCGTCGACGCTTTCCGCCACGCCGTAACGATCGGCGACGAGCTTCATTTTAGGGTAATGCTCCTTCTGGTAAGCAATGGCGGCGTCCGCCCAAAGGTTGTGCAGCGGCACCGTCAACGAACCGACATAGACGATGTACTCGCCTTCTTCCCCCATGTACTGGGCAAAATCCTTCATGTGCTGTTCACCGAATTCCTTGTTGTCGATCATCTCGATGTCCCAGACGTTGCCTTTCTGATCAGGCGACTCGTGGGTGATGACCGGAATACCAGCCGCCTTTGCCCGGTCGAAGACCGGTTCGAGTGCCTTGGCGTCGTTCGGCACGACGCCGATTACACTCACCCTTTTGGCGATCAGGTCCTCAACCGCACGCACCTGCTGAGCCGGGTCAGCCGTGGTCGGCCCAACCATGTAAGCCTTCACGTGGTCTTCGGTTCCAGCTCTCTTGATGCCTTGTTCCATGGCGTTAAACCATGGGATACCGCCGATCTTGACCACGACGGCAATCTCCGGTTCGGCGGCTCGGAGCTGGGCATTGAACGTTGAACACAGAAAGAGCAGCGCTGAAAGGGCTGCATGTTTGGGGGTAACGCGCATTTTTGTTCCTTTGAGGGGGGGTAGAGTGACGGGGTATGTAAAGCTTTACCTAAGGCCAAACACGTTTCGTTTACAAGGCTGGACACGCGTTTTCTAAAACTTTTACCCTGACGGGCATCGTGCAGTGAATCACAGCCGCACCTTGAAAATCGGAATCAATCCGGCGCGGCAAAACACCAAGCGGCCCGGAGTCACGCCGGAGATCCGTTCACGGCGCGTTTGCACGCGCATGACCGATACGGCTTGGAGGCAGGTCCAAGGCGTAAACCAAGATGACAACCATGAAAATGCTTCCTCAGGCCGACCCCGTCGTGCCCGTGATTCCGGTAATGCCCACGAAGAGTGCAAACGCACTGCGCACCCTGCTCCCCAGCAACGAGGAGCGAAGGGCCGCGGGGCGCGCACTTCGAGACCGCATAAAACGCGGTGATCTCGGCCGGTGGCGACCCGCAGAAGGCCGCCCAGACCCGGTCCACCTCATCGAGCAATCAAACCTGGGACGCCTGGAGAGGCTGATCTCAGTGCGGATCAGCCGGATGCTGGCGTCGCCGTACGCCTTCCTGCGTGGCTCGGCCGCCCTGATGACTAACGACTTCGCGCATCTCCCCAGAACCGGGATTGAGCCGGTAATCTGTGGCGACGCACACCTCGGCAATTTCGGCTTCTACGCCTCCCCGGAACGCAACCTGGTGTTCGATCTGAACGATTTTGATGAGGCGCACCCCGGTCCTTGGGAATGGGATCTTTGGCGGCTGGCGACGAGCATCTGGGTAGCCGGTCGGCAGAACGGTCTGGCCGACGCCACCTGTGAGGACGCCGTGCTCTGGTGCGCGTCGGCTTACCGCCGGCAAATCGAGCGGCTGGCCGGGCAACCGCTGCTGGCCCGCTCCTTCGAGCGGATGGACATCGACCGCATGCGACAGGAGATGGCGGACTGGTCACTGCGGGCGGAAGTCGAACGGGCGGCAACTCTGGCCCGCCGGAGAACCACCGACCGGGCCCTGCCCAAGCTGACGGCCGAACACGACGGCGTACGGCACATCGTGGACCAGCCGCCCGTCGTGATGCACGTGTCTGATGACGAGAAGGAATGCCTCGTGGACGGCCTCCAGGCTTATCTGACAACCCTCCCACCCCACTGGGCCCGGGTGCTCAGTTCGTACGTCGTGGTCGACCTGGCCCTGAAGGTGGTCGGGGTCGGTAGTGTGGGCCTTCGATCGTTCGTGGCGCTGTTGCAGGGTAACGGGCCTCATGACCTGCTCTTTCTGCAAATGAAACAGGCCCGGCGTTCCTGCGTGGCAGAGTTCGTCCACGGCGCCACTGCGTGGCACGCGCATCAGGGCCAGCGGGTGGTGGAGTACCAGCAGACCCTGCAAACGGTCAGCGACCCGTTGCTGGGCTGGACCACGGTTGACCACCGTGACTATTACGTTCGGCAGTTCCGCGACATGAAGGGCGCAATCACCGTAGAGGGCATGGATGGCTCGGCGCTCATGGATTACGGTCGGATCTGCGGCGCCCTGCTTGCCAAAGGCCACGCCCGCACAACCGGCGCCACGATGTTGTCCGGTTATCTCGGCAAAGGAGACACTGCCGACCGGGCATTCGCGCGGTTTGCCCGCGCCTATGCGGATCAGACAGAGGCCGACCACCAGGCCCTCCAACGAGCCGTCAAGTCCGGCCGGTTACCCGCCGAACACGGGACCTAGCTTCGAACCCTGTCCCAAAACGTGTAACGCGCAGCCGGCCGGTTCGTTGGGGCTCATTGTTCCGCCGGAACAGAATGTGCCGTCTCCCGGTGAGCCGTTCGCGTTTGTCCAAAGAAATGTGTTGCGAATGCAAAACTTATTGACTGAGCCATATGCCGAATGTTTGCTGAGCATAGTTCTTAATTGTGCCTAGGGTTCCTCCGTATGAAAGTTCCTCCCTCACAACGCAAGTTCCTTTGTACCCACTGATGTTGTGCGAAGATTTGTGTGAATCCGGGCCCGACGATTTTTGTTCCGGCCGGACCCAAGTCGAACCGCACATTGAACCGGAAGGGGTACTGCTCTCCTTACCGGTGAGCGACTGTCCAAACCCCGGGTTAAGGTCGCCCAAGGCGAGCCAGCATCGCAAACTGACAAGTAGGGCCTGCCGGGTAAGGTGGTCCCGGTCAGCGCGATCGAAGATGGCGACCTGAGGCCGGAGAGGCCATGCCGGTGTGGCTTCCACCGGCGCGCTGGTTGCGTTCGCGGCTTCTGCAGCCTGCGCATGAGATAGTTCTTCTTCTGCTGAAACGAAGAGGCCGCCCGGAACTCCTGGAATTCTACCCGGAATCACTAACTAACGAATCGGCCGCTCCGGCTGCCGTAAAGGACATCTGATATGAAAGCCGCGCTGTTATACGAGTACGACACCAGCCTGGCCAGCCCCGACTACGTCAAGCTGGAAGAGGTGCCCGAACCCCGGCTGCTCAACGACACCGACGTGCTCGTCCGCATCGGCGGCGCCGGCGTCTGCCGCACCGACCTCCACGTCATCGAGGGCATCTGGCGCCAGAAGGTCGACGTCAAGCTGCCCTACGTCCTGGGCCACGAAAACGCCGGCTGGGTGGAGGAAGTCGGCAAGAGCGTCCACGGCCTCAAGAAGGGCGACCCGGTCATCTGCCACCCCCTCATTTCCAACTGCCACGCCCTGGAAGCCCGCCGCGGCCAGGACATGCACGTCGAGGGCAGCGAGTTTCCCGGCATCAACACCAACGGCGGCTACGCCGAGTTGTTGCGCACCGGTTGGAGCTCGCTGGTCAAGCTGCCCCAGACGCTGGCCCCCAAGGACGTCGCCCCCCAGGCCGATGCCGGCCTGACGGCTTACCACGCGGCCAAAAAGGCCGCCGCCCACCTCTTGCCCGGCCAGAAGGCCGTCGTCATCGGCGTGGGCGGCCTGGGCCACATCGGCATCCAGGCCTTGAGCGCCTTGTGCGCCGCAGAGATCATCGCCGTGGACCGCTCCGACCTGGCCCTCTCGCTGGCCAAAGAGTGCGGGGCCCACCACACCGTCAAAGCCGACGAACATGAAGTCGAGGCCATCCAGGCGCTCACCGGCGGCAAGGGCGCCGAGGCCGTCATCGACTTCGTCGGCGAAGGCAACGCCATCAACGTCGGGCTGGCCGTCACCCGCAACAACGGCGCTTACTACGTCGTGGGTTACGGCGGGGAGGTGCGCATTTCGACCCTCGACCTGATCACCAGCGAAAAGCGCATCATCGGCAACCTGGTGGGCACCTACACCGAGTTGGTGGAGCTCATGGAGTTAGCCGATCAAGGCAAGGTCCACCTGGCCACCAAGCATTACAAGCTCAGCGAGGCCAACCAGGCGCTCCACGACCTGCACGCCGGCAAGGTCAAAGGCCGGGCCGTGCTGGTGCCCTGAGCCAGCCGTTAACCCCAAACCCGTACGCACACGCACCCACCCACACCCCCCCTCCTTACCAGCATATGTTTACCACCAAGAACGGAGAGAACATCTTCGTCATCGACGCCCACATCGCCCTGTGGGATGGCAGCCCGGCCAACCAGCGCAACCGCCACGGCGAGGAATTCATCAACTGTTTCTACAACTACCACAAGATCAGCCCCAAGGAATACCTCTGGCCCCGCGACAAGTTCGAGCGCTACAGCGAAGAGGACCTCATCAAGGACATCTTTGAGGACGGCTACGCCGACATGGCCATCTTCCAGCCGGCCTACTTGGGGGAGTTCTATAAAGAGGGCTTCGGCAACCTCAAGCGCAACTGGGCGCTGACCCAGCAGCACCCCGACCGGCTGATCCACAACGGCTGGTGGGACCCGCGCAACGGCGAAGAGGGCCTGGAGCAGTTGGAACGGGAGGCCGAACTCTACAAGCTCAAAGGCGTCAAGCTTTACACCGCCGACTGGAACGGCAGCTCCAAGGGCTACAAGCTCTCCGACCCCTGGGCGCAGCGCTACCTGCAAAAGTCCATCGAGCTGGGCATCAAAAACATTCACGTCCACAAGGGCCCGACGATCCTGCCGCTCAACCGCGACGCCTTCGACGTGGCCGACGTCGATGACGCGGCCAGCAGCTTCCCCGAGCTCAACTTCATCGTCGAGCACGTGGGCCTGCCGCGGCTGGACGACTTTTGCTGGATCGCCACCCAGGAGCCCAACGTCTATGCGGGCCTGGCGGTGGCCAGCGCGCTGATCCACACCCGCAAGCGCTACTTTGCCGAGATCATGACCGAGTTGCTCTACTGGCTGGGGGCGGACCGCATCCTGTTCGGCAGCGACTACGCCATCTGGCAACCCAAATGGATCATCGAGCAGTTCATGGAGCTGGAGTTGACGGAGGACCTGGCCGCCGAGGCCAACCACACCCTGAGCCTGGAGGTCAAAAAGAAGATCATGGGCGAAAATGCCGCCCGGCTCTACGACATCAACATCGCCAAGCAGTGCGCGCGGCTGGGGCTGCCGGTCATCGAAGAACCCGTGGGCCAGGACGTCGGGGTGGGCGTGGGTTAAGGCCTATGGAGCCGGGGATGAAAGATCGGCCTGAGGACCGGGTGGAGCAGGTGCGGGCCGCCCTGGAGACGGTGACCGATCCGGAGATCGACGAATCGGTCACCTCGCTGGAATTCATCAGCGCCCTGGAGGTGGGCGAACGCGGGGAGGTGTCAATCGAGTTTCGGCTGCCGACCTACTGGTGCGCGCCCAACTTTGCCTTCCTGATGGCCAGCGACATGCGCGACGCGGTGGGGGCCTTAAGCTGGGTGCAGGGCGTCTCGGTGAAGCTGTTGGACCACTTCAGCGCCGGGTTGATCAACCGGGGGGTGGCCTTGAAGCAAGGCTTCCGGGAGGCCTTCCCCGGCGAGTCAGACGACGACCTGGCGGTGGTGCGCCAGAAGTTCCTGGGCAAATCCTTCGAGCGGCGCCAGGAATTGTTGGTGCGCCACCTGCTTGAGCGGGGGCAGCGGGCCGAAGGGCTGACGGCGCTGAGCCTGCGGGGGTTGCTGGGGCTGGCGCTGGAGGCCGAGGGCGACCGGTTGCGGGCGCTGTACGCCTTTGCTTGGCGGCGGCTGTGGCCGGCGTGGGGGGAGGAGCGCCTGGCCTTTGTGACGCTTGACGGGCAGGCCTTGGTGGCCGGGGAGCTGTCGCGCTACCTGCGCAGGCTGGCGGGGGTGCGGCGCAACGCCGAGTTTAACGGCGGCATCTGCCGCAGCCTGCTGGCTGAACGCAAGGCAGACCTGCTCACCGCAACGTGAAACGTTTCACCGCAGATCTGCGGTGGTGACGAAGGCACAATTGACCAATCACTCCAGGACGGCATAACTGCTGTCCTGGAGATTGGGTATTTACCGCCTTCGTTCTCAAAGAGGCCGGCCGGTCCCTCCGGGGCCAAAAACAAAACTTGCCGGTCGCCCTCACGAAATGCCCATTGGGCAAACCGCCCGGCGAGGTCTGCCGGCCCCTTTCACGACCCGGCAGGACACCTCTGTACCCCGGCAACGGCCTGGCCAAGGCTCGTTGAGCCACCCCGAAAACCGTTACCCCGCCGGGACAGATTTACAAAAGTTCATTTAAATAAACTAATATTTGACATGCCCAAGAGTTTCTCTATCATTCGGGACCTTATCTTCCGGCATCCTTGCGGAGATATAAATAAAGTTCATTTATTTGAACAAAATGAATACGGATCCGCTCATTACCCCCCTTGGTTCCGAGGAAAATCTTTCGCGCGGTATCGACTGCGCCGCGAAATCTGCCTGGCGCCGGAACCGCCGGCAGCCCGATACCCCTCAGGGCGTCGCGTTGCGGATCGCGGAGGATCGCCTCTGCCCGGTGCTCCCCGTCAAACGGCACCTTGAACTTTTAGGTCTCCTTTGCAACCGCGGTCAGTTGACGGTCAGGGAGGTGGCGAATCGTTTTGGAATTTCCGTGGATACGGCCCGCCGGGACCTCGACCTTCTGGCGCGTCAGGGCCGGCTTGCCCGCGCTTACGGGGGCGCCGTCGCGATCGAATCGCAGGTGCCGCAAGAACGGAAGCTTATGCCGCGAGCACCCGGCCATCGCTTTGAACCAACGCCCCTTGCGCAATCCCTTCACCAACTCGTTAAGGACGGCGAAACGCTCCTCTTAAGCGGCGGTTCCGCCACGTGGTGTTGTGCCGAAGCGTTAGGCGGCCGGAGCATACGGATGGTCACCAACAGCCTCGACCTGCCCTTCGAACTGGTGACCAGTGCCGACGTTTACGTCCTTGGGGGAAAATGCCGCCCGGACGCGCGGCTGACGGTCGGCCCGGTGATGCTTTCTGGAATGAACATCAACGCCGACTCTGCGGTCATCGGCGTTGACGGGATCACGGCAAAAGACGGGCTCACCGCAGACCGTCCCGAAGACGCCTTGATGGCTTCAGAAATGATCGCCGCCGCACAACGCACGATCGTCATGGCGGATTCTTCCACGCTCGGCAAAAGGTCCTTCGCCCGGATCGGACCGATCGCGAGCATGCAGGTGCTCATTACGGATAAAGCGCCGCCGGCCGATTTAGCAGATGCCTTACACGACGCGCGCGTGAAAGTGATCGTTGTTGGGCCGGAAGCGGCGAACCCGCTTGACGGTGACTGATGTCCAGCACGTCCCAGAGCACAAAGATAACTCTAAGCGACCGTTTTTCGAAGGTAGGACGTGCCGTTCTATGCTGCACCATGCCATTCTATGCAGCTCACCGTCAACTAACCATGCATCTATACCGGCGAATGGTGAATTGTGGTCCTAAACTATCTCTGCCAACAACTCCCGTCTCTCTGCAGCAACGTGCCGTTCTATGCACTTCTGAACGCGGAAGCGCACCGCACGGGCGGCGCGGCGATGGGCAAAGGAAGGAAAAAATCTTTTCTGTCAACGTAAAATCGATTGACGTAGGCGCAGCGTTAATCTTAGCTAGGTTCGGAGCTTAAGCTTACCTAAAGTTGCTCTTTATGAATGTCTCCCCCCTGAGTTCCTTCCCCCTTAAGAAAGCCCCTGGTCAAGGTCCTTTCGGAGGATTGACGTCGTACGACGAGCTACCCGCACCCGGTTGAGTCATCTTTCGTTCCGGCAGGACGCAAATCAGGTAAACAACACACCAGCATACAGCCAGGCACGCGTGAATGGCCGCCGCATAAAGGCCACGTTAGTTAGGTTCGATCAAGGCGGAGCCGGGGCGGCTGTTGGCCGCAAACCCGCGCATATTTTCCTGCCGATGAATGACGCGGATGCAGAAGTGGGATTCGGTGCCTGGCGGCGGAAGGCGAACCAAGCCGCCGATCGACTCCTTTTACGCAGCGGTAGGTCCGTTGAAACGTTCAGGGGCTGTCGGCATGCAGAACGGGACGGACGGCAAACAACTTAACAACATACAATCTGGGTCATAATAGGTAATAGGACAAGCATATGAAAGCGCTTCGTTTTCACGGCCGGAAAGACTTGCGGGTGGACGACGTGGAGGATCCGAAGTCATGCGGGCCTCACCAGGTTCTGGTTAAAAACTCCTATTGCGGCATTTGCGGGACTGACCTGCACGAGTATTTGCACGGTCCGATCCAAATCCCGCAGAAGCCCCACCCCTTCTCAAAAGCGGTCCTCCCGTTGATACTCGGGCACGAATTTTCCGGCGTGGTTGAGGCGGTTGGGCCCGAGGTGCAAAGCGTCCACCCCGGGGATCACGTTTCCATTCAACCCAACGTCATCCCGGGCGGAGACTACTTCGACCGGCGCGGCTGGAGTCATCTGAGTGATAACCTGTCGGTGGTCGGCTTAAGTTACCCGTGGGGCGGCATGGCCGAGCGCTGCCTGGTCTACGATTACAACGTCGCCAAACTGCCGCCCGAGGTCTCCGATGAGCAGGGCGCGATGATCGAACCGGCCGCCGTCGCGGTTAATGCGATTGAAAATGGGGACCTGAAGGCCGGAGACACGATCCTCATCACCGGCGGTGGGCCCATCGGGGCGCTGGTTGGGATGGCAGCCTCCGCAGCCGGTGCATCAAAAATCTTTCTTTCGGAACCGAACCCGGTCCGCCGCGAATTCCTGGCCTCCTGGGACGTGTTCACCGGCATTTACGACCCGTTAAGCCAGGACGTGCCCGCGCTTGTGCGGGAACAGACCGAGAGCGGCGTCGGGGTGGACGTCGCGGTCGAATGCGTCGGCAACGAGAGAGCGCTCGCAACGTGCATGGATGCGGTGCGTCGTCGCGGGACCGTGGTTCAGGTAGGCCTCCCCACGCGCCCCGCAAACATAGACTTGCACAAGCTCGTGACCAAAGATCTTTCCTATCGCGGCAGTTGGGCCTATAAGAACACGGCATGGCCAAAGGTGATCGGCCTCGTTGCCTCCGGCAAGCTGCCCGTCGAAAAGGCCATCACCGGTAAGGTCAAACTCGACGCGGCGGTCTCGCAAGGCTTTGACGCGCTGGCGGCCCCCGACAGCGCTCACATCAAGATCCTCGTGGAGGCACCTTCACATACAGCTACCCCGTAACCCTAAGCAGGCAACCAATCCCCAGGTATGACAGATAAATTCCCAATGGACGTTTCGGCTAGGCGTTACCGGCTGACGTTTCATTCGAGGGAACAACAACGTCTACCCCGCCCTCTTCGACGGAGCCGGGCATCGCGTCGCTTTACAGTACACCATGGCGGCGTTCAACCGGGATATCGAATCTAACCTTTTGCTGAAGTACCGGGCCCACGTCCAAACGCCAGGTCTTCTGCTCTGCTTCATCGGCTTTAGTGAGGGGATCATAGCGGCTTGACATCTTTTTGGATTCCGTCTATCTCTATTGTCGCGTATTCCCCTCATTCGAACATCGTGCACATCCCGCATAGGGGTCACCAGATGAACACGCGTAGCAAATCGGCGGACATTCCATGAAAGCGCTTCGTTTCCACGCCATTAAAGAGTTGTGGGTGGAAGATGTGGACGAAAACCGCGCCGGGGTGAACGTTGCTATTGAATGCGTAGGAAATGAGAAAGTGCTCGCCACTATGGATTCTGTGGGTCGTCGCGGGACTTTGGTGCAGGTCGGTCCTCCCACGCGCGGGACGGCGATCGACTTGCACAAGCCGGTTGCCGTCCTAAGCAGACGGCCATCACCCCATCGCACATAACTGCCTGCTTATACTTATCTGAGCTACTGAATTTATGATGAAACGTTTCATCGGTAAGACTGTGGTGGTCACCGGGGCCGGCCGCGGCATCGGGTTCGGCATCGCCGAGCGCTTCGCGGAAGAGGGAGCGAACCTTGTGGTGGCTGATCGGGATCCGAAGGTGGAGGAAGCGGGCGAAAAGCTAAAAAAATCTTTCGGGGTCGGCGCCTTGGCCGTGGAATGTGACGTCACCAACAAGGCGCAAGTCGAAAGCCTTTATGAGCGGGCGGCGGCGCAGTTCGGGACCATCGACGTTTCGGTCCAGAACGCCGGTGTCATCACGATTGCCCAACTCGAAAGCCTCACCGAAAAGGATTGGAACTTCGTGATGGCCGTTAACTCGACGGGCGTCTTTCTCTGCTGCCAAGCCGCCGCCAGATACATGATCAAGCAACGTTCCGGACGCCTGATCAACAGCTCTTCGGCCCAGGGCCGGCAAGGCTTCATCTATACCCCTCACTACGCGGCCAGCAAATTCGCCGTCATTGGCATGACCCAAAGCCTGGCCAAGGAGTTGGCGCCTCACGGCATCACCGTTAACGCCATCTGCCCTGGGATTATCGAGACTGATATGTGGGCTTACAATGACGAACATTGGGGGAAGCTTCTTGGCAACTATAAGCCAGGCGAGCTGATGAAAGAATGGATTCAAGGGGTTCCCCTGAAACGTGGCGGTAATGCCAAAGATATCGCCGGGTTGGTCAGCTTTCTGGCTTCTGACGACGCCTCCTACATCACCGGCCAAGCGGTCAACGTCGATGGAGGGCTGGTGATGTCTTGAGTGCGGAGCGACTGGAGAACCGGGCGGCGGCCAACGCACCGGAGCGCCGGCCGCTGCTTTGTAAAAAAGGATAAGAAAAGAGATAAACACGAAAGACGACAAATCATAACTCAGTCGATGCCATCATGAAGACGACAAAAATTGTTCCCCTGCTCGCCGTTGCGGGTCTGGTTTTTTGTACCGCGGCAATCGCGGCGGATCAGCCCGAAGCCGCGCCGCTGAAACCGATCAACAAAAAGCTGACTTTCATTTACATCCCGAAGCTTGTTCACCCTTGGTATGAGGAAGTAAAGCGGGGCGTCGAGTACGGCATTCAGGAAGTGAAAAAGGAAGGCATTGACGTTGAGTACATCTGGGACGCACCGGCCCAGGCCGATGTTGATGAAGAAAACCGGAAGATCGAGGCCGCCATCTCCCGCAAGCCGGACGGATTGTGCGTTTCGTGTCTGGACCCGGCTACCAACGCCCAGTTGCTGGACGAGGCGCTCAAAGCGAAAGTCAACCTCCTGACGTTCAACGCCACGGGCGGCCCGAAATACCCGTTTGTCGGTCGAAACAAAGACACTGACGATGGCTACCAGTGCGGAAAGTACGTGGCCGAAAAGCTGGGGGGGAAGGGAAAGGTGGCCATCCTGTTGGGCAGCCTGACGGCGCCCGAGCACCAGGGGCGCGTCCAAGGTTTCAAGAAGGCGCTGGCGGAGTACCCGAACATCAAGATTGTTTTTGAACAACCTGACAACGACAACCTCGAGCAGGCGGTATCGGTCACCGAGAGCGCCTTGCAGGCGCACCCGGACCTCAATGCCATCTTGTGCTGCAACGCCAGCAACCCGATCGGGGCGGCGCGGGCCGTTAAAAACGCGGGCAAAGCGGGCAAGATCCTGATCGGAGGATTCGATAATCTTCCCGAGACGCTGGATTTCGTCAGGGAAGGGGTGATCCTGGTCACCATGGCCCAGCGCCAATGGGAGATCGGTTATTGGACCCTGCGATACCTGGTTGCGATGAACCGGGGCCAGACGATTCCCCAGGATCATGATACCGGAATCCTGATGGTAACCGCCGACACCCTGAAGAAGATAGGGCAGGCTCAGGCCAGCAAGTAGCAGCACGCGCCAACAAGCGGGCGTTGACGGATCAATCACGATTGACGCCCGCGTTAATCACGCGAGAACTAACCGGCCTAGACGGCGCGAACGCAAACCCAACAAACCAGCCGACCGACATGCAGGAGTCCCGAAGCAAAAAGGAGCTGTTTTTTGAGGTCCGCAACATCTCCAAAAGCTTCTCGGGAACGCAGGCTCTCAAAAATGTAAGTTTGAACGTTCGTGCCGGCCAGGTCCACGCGGTCATCGGTGAGAACGGGGCGGGCAAAAGCACGCTCATGAACATCATCTGCGGCAAGCTGCAGCCCGACACCGGTGAACTCGCGCGAGACGGCCAGATCTTGAACTTCCGCTCCCCCCTGGATGCGCATCGCGCCGGGATCGCGATCGCACCTCAAGAACTGAATTTGTGCCCGCAGTTATCGGTGGCAGAAAACATCGTGCTCGGAAACCAGCTCACCGCCGGCATCAGCATCGACCGGAAGGCGACCCGGCGCGTGGCGGAGGAACACCTCGCCGAGATCGATGACCGAATCGATCCGGGAACCAAGGTTGGCGACTTAAGCGCGGCCGCTCAGCAGCTCGTGCAGATCGCTCGGGCAACGGCCACCCGCGCGGATATCCTGATTTTCGACGAACCGACAGCGGCACTGACCGATCGCGAAGCCAAAAGTCTTTTCGGGTTCATCTCACGTTTCCGCGAACGGGGCGGAGCCATCTTTTACATCTCCCACCGCCTCGATGAGATCCTTGAGTACGGGGACCGCATTTCGGTCCTCCGTGACGGGGCGTACATCACGGAGCTCGACCCGCGCCGGACGAACAAGGACGAAATGGTCCGCCACATGGCGGGCCGGCAATTCACGAAGGCCGATCTGCGGTCGGGGGTGAAGGACGCGAAAACAAGCGAAATCGTCTTGAGCGTCGAGGGACTCAGCCGGAAACGCGAGTTCGACAACGTCAGCTTCGAACTCCGGCGGGGCGAAATCCTTGGGGTGTCAGGCCTGATCGGATCCGGACGAACGGAAGTGGGCAAGTGCATCTTCGGTCTGACGAAGGCGGATCGGGGGCAGGTTTTCATTGATGGTAAAGAAGTGGTTCATCGCGGTCCTGCCGACGCGATCAAGAGCGGCCTCGTCTACCTCCCGGAGGAGCGGAAGAAAGAAGGAATTTTTCCCATCCTGAGCGTGCGGGAAAATCTTTGCATTGCCGGCTTTGAGCGGTTTAGAAATTTTTACGGTTTGAGCCGGCGCCGGATGGTTAAAAGCACGAAGGACTACATCACGCGCATCGGCATCAAGACGTCACGCACCGAAACACCCATCAGGAATTTAAGCGGGGGTAACCAGCAGAAAGTCATTATTGCCCGATGGCTGCTGAAACAGTGCCGCATCTTGATTCTCGATGAACCGACGAGGGGCATCGACGTGAGGGCTAAATTCGAAATTCAGTCCTTCCTGCGGGAACTGACGAAGCAGGGGTTATCCATCATCTACATCTCGTCGGAAATGGAGGAAGTGCTCGAAGTGTCGGACCGGATCATGGTGATGCACCTGGGGCAAGTCAAAGGCATCGTGGATGCACACAGCGCAACCCAGGAAGGGTTGCTGGGCATTGCGATGAGCTTGAACGAGGACCTCCATCG
>JAFBAP010000023.1 GCA_019247695.1 Verrucomicrobiota bacterium
CTCCCAACTCCGAACTCCGAACTCCGAACTCCGAACTCCGAACTCCGAACTCCGAACTCCGAACTCCGAACTCCGAACTCCGAACTCCTCACTCCTCACTCCTCCTCTTTCCGCCGTGTTCGCCGTGGCTCGCCGTGTTCGCCGTGTGAACTCAGTCGTTGTGCCCGCCAAACCCGCTGTACCCGCCGTGTGACCGAACTCCGAACGCCGAGCGCTAGTGGTGGCAACGCACCAGCAACAGGGCGCCGACGAATACCACCAGGGGAAACAGGGCTGACAGGACCACCAGGCGGGCCCCTTGCCAGCGGGTCCGCCACGCCTTGGGCGAGCGCAGGTGTTGATGTCGCCCGGTCACCTTGACCAACTCAAGGTTGTCGAGGTCATGTTTCATGGCCGCGGCGGAGGCGTAGCGCCGCTGCGGCTCGCGTTCCATCGCGTGGAGGATGACCTCTTCAAGTTCCTCGCTGATTTCAGGGTTGCGCCGCCGCGGGGCCACGGGGTCGCCGGTCAGCCGTGAGTTCATCACGATAAACGGATTCGGCCCTTCAAACGGCACGGAGCCGGTCGTCATCTCATAGAGCATGGCGCCGAGGCTGTAGATGTCTGTCCGCTCGTCCCCTCGCTTGCCTTTAACCTGCTCGGGCGCCATGTAATCCGGGGTACCCATCGCCGGGCTGAAACCGGCAAAGGTCAACCGGCGCATTTCCGTGGACTTCGCGATGCCGAAATCCATGATCCGCAAGGTGCCGTCATCGCAGATCATGACGTTCTGAGGTTTGAGGTCGCGATGGACGATTTTGTTTTCGTGCATGTGGACCAGGGCCGAACAAAGGGCGCCGGCGATCTGGACGGCGTCATTCAACGGCAGTGGACGGACCTCGTTCATCAAGTCGTTGAGCGTGCGTCCCTGCAGGTATTCCATCACGATGTAAGGCCGGCTTTGGTTCGGCACGTCCATGAACCGGAGGATGTGCGGATGGTTAAGGCGCTTGCCGATCTCGGCTTCGCGCTGGAAACGGGAAAACGTGCCCGGGTCGGATTCGAACTGCATGTGCGGCACCTTCACCGCGACGATCTGCCCGGACGTACGGTCCAGGGCCCGGTAAATGGATGCCATGCCGCTGCGGTTGAGCACTTCCTGGATTTCAAAGCGTTCGTCGAGCAGGTCGCCTGCCTGAACTTCGTGGGCCATGGCTTTGTGTGCGTTTGTCCGAGACCGTTTAAGGACCGAAACATCCGAGTCATACTTCGGCTCATTCAGGCGGTCAACTTGCACGACCTGCGCGGAGAGGTTGTCGTCGGTTCCGCGACGCTCCGCCAGGGCGATGAGGTAGGGACAGATTTCATCGAGGTTGAGGCGGTCAACGCCTTCGGCGATCTCGCCGTCGTTGATGAACGCATACAGGCCGTCCGTGCAGAGCATGAGGCGGTCGCGCGACATCAGTTTCAGGCGGCGATAATCGCAGGAGACCATCGGGTCGGACCCGACGCAACGGGTTAACATCGAACGCAGGTTGCTGGCGCGCGCCTCGTGTTCGGTGATAAGCCGGAGCTTGAGCTGCAGCCCGGTGTAGGAATGATCGTCGGTGAGCCGTCGAATTTGTTCCTGGCGCACCAGGTAAACGCGCGAATCTCCGACGTGGCCGATGTGCAGTTCCCGGTCCCGGAAGATACAGACCGTGAGCGTGGTCGCCATGCCGCGCCGCTCCGGGTCCTGCATGCCCGCGTCAAAGATGACGGTATTGGCCCGGGTGAAGATCTGTTTGAATAACGCTTTCGGCGGGAGGGCGGGATCCGCGCTCTGAAACGCGGCCAGTGCGGTCTCGACGGCGAGCCGGCTCGCCACGTCACCGTGCCTGAGTCCGCCGAGGCCGTCGGCGATAATGGCGACCGCGCCGCGCCGGACCCGTTCGTCCGGGTCAGACGGCTGCCAGAACCCAAGGTAATCCTCGTTCCGGTCCCGTTTGGGACCGGTCGAGGATTGGGAAACGACGCTCAGGAGCATGCGGCAACGATCGGGATGGCAGGGAGCAAAAAAGAGCTGCCGCTTACCAACCAGGTGAAGCGGCAGCTCATGGAACGCAGGGCTGACCACGGTCAGCCATCAGCCGTCTGCCGTCTATGCCTGGGAAGGCACCGAAGGGCTTGACGATGAGGGCTGCTGCACGAGGATGGGCCTGGAGTGTTTCCGGCTCGACCCGTAGAAGTAGATGGCCCCGTAGATGCCCCAGACGGCGGCAATGCCCAAGGCCATGTAAGGCTCTTTCCAGCTCATGCCGGCCACGATGAACGGGCCAACGAGATAGAACAGCATGCAAAGCAGGTTCGCCAGCAAACCGAACACCGGCACGACGACGTGCTTGAACCCGTGGAAACTGTGGTGTTCGCGGAAGGCAACGATGGCGATGATGTTGGTCATCATGTACAGCATGAAAGTGCCGAAGTTGCTCGCCAGGGTCACGATGAGCAGGCTTTGCGGGATGTTTACCGCCAGGTCATGCGGGAAGATGCCGAAGCTGTACCAGAGGTTGTGCGGCAATCCTTTGATGGTGTCATCGGTCAGGGCCGCGCCGCCGCAGAAGTAAAGGATCACGGCAAAGACCCCGATCACCGCGGAGATCCCGCAAAGCATCCAGATGGACCGGTGCGGAGTGAGGTTTCTGGTGTGAAGCACCCCGAAGTCGCCCGCCAATTCCGCGTCCCGGCCCATCGCGTAGGTCACCCGGGCGCCGGTGTTGATGCACGACAAAGTGGTGCCGATCAGGGCCAGAAAGACGGTGATCGCCTCAATGAACATGAACCACCAGCCACCCTGGGCGCTGCCGAATATCCAGGTGCCGACCATCTGCATCATGTCGCCGATCGGAGCCGGGGAACCCGCCGCCTGGGTCATCTTGTAACCGCTGTTAAGGAAGTAATTGGCGGCAAAATATTCAAACAGGTAGCAGATCACTCCCTGGATCAGGAGCGACAACAAAACCGCCCGCGGAATGTCGCGCTTGGCGTTACGCGCTTCTTCACCCATGGCCGTGACCGATTCAAATCCGACCAGGATGAGGATGGCGATGCACGCCTGAATGATGGCGTAGCTGAAGCCGTGCGGCGAGATGACCGACAGGGCGTTGGGATGAAACTGAAATGTGTCGGCCGGATTTTTCGGATCGGCGCCTTTATCAATCGCCTGGTCCGGAGCGTAGGTCAGGGTGACGTCCTTATCGGTGCCGTCCGGGTTCTTCTCGAAAACGTAGTTGCCGTCCTTGTCCTTGAGGGGATTGGTGACGTCATTTCCACCGGCGTCTTTGGTCGTCTGGGTTGCGATAACCTTTGAGACCGGGAAGCCGTCCGGGTTGAGGGTGATGCCCTTCGCTCCTTCGGTGTGGTTCACCCGGTAGGCGATGGCAATCACCGAAAAGACGACCAGGGCGGTGATCTGGATGACGTTGACGGCGATGTTGACCGAAGTGGCGCCGGTGACCCCCCGATAGGCGATGTAGCCGATCAGGAAAGGGAAAACGAGCGCGAACAGGATCATGAAAATCGGGCTCGGCACCGCAGAATTGAAGATGGCCGGGAACAATTGGCCGAGCAGGTAGCCGACCAGCAATGCGGTCACGCCCACCATGACGCCAGGGTAGACCCAATAATACAGATGGCTGGCCCAGCCCACGGCAAATTTCGCGATCCGAGCGAATCGGTACGCCTTGGTTTTGGAAAGGAACGCTTGCTCCGCAAAGAAATAGGAAGAACCGGCTCCGGGATACAACTTGGAGAGTTCAGCGTAACAGATTGCAGTCGCAAAACAGAGCAACAATGCCACAACGATCCCGAACCACATGGCCGAACCGGCCATCGGGGCACCATAGAGACATTGCTGCGCATAGGTTAACCAAAGGAAGGCCCCGGGCGCAATCAGCGCCATGGCGTTCATGGTTAACCCCGTTAAGCCGAGGGTCGGCTTGGTGGTGGGTTGAACGGCTTCAGGCATAAGGATGAGAGATGAATCAGTTAGAAACCGAGGCGGCCATTGGAGCACGCGCTATGCCAGGGTTCTTCAAAACGTGAGAAAATGCGACGTACACCGTCACACGGCGGGCACAGCGGGTTTGGCGGGCACAACGTAAGAGTTCACACGGCGAACACGGCGAGCCACGGCGACCACGGGGGGAAGAAAGATACTGTCGTGTTGCATCATAAACGTGCTGTCGAGACGCGCGCACGGGCAAACAGACGAATACCTGCGAAATTCGAGGGCTGCGGGGAAACTGGTCTTGGCGTCGCTTTCATGATCCGTTGGCGAGGTTCGGGCAGAAACGTGGGCAATTTGCGCCAGCAACTCTGCTCCTGAGCTTTACAATGCGCGATTTGTGACAGCAGGCGGTCCGGTCCCGCTGATTATTTTGGTGTCTAACGCCACTTCGGGGCTGGGCGCAGACGGAGCAACGTACTTAACAAAGCGGCCGCTTTCTGTACGCGATCACCAGTGCGTCTCAGCAAGGCAAACGTGGCGCAAGAATTGCTTCAACCGTCAGCTTCAGCGATTTGTTTGCGCGCTGACTTACGCCTAACCACATAGCAGACACATTACCAAGGAGATCCTAGTTTGAAAGTTATCAACTCCAATCGGCTGTTGATCAGGCGGTGCCTTGTTGCTTTCGGCCTTTTCGCGCTGACCCTGCCTGTTGCGTTGTATGCCGGCGACAATGACGGCACCAGCACGACGGACGGCAAAAAGGCCGTCGTGGAACAACCCAAACCGCCGGAGTCACGCTTTAAGCTCTACGGCTGGGTTGAAGCCGGCATCACCGGCAACCCGGACTCGCCCGAGGACAACCACAATTTCGGTCACCTCTTTACCGATCGCGCGAATGAACCATTGCTGAACCAGGCGTCTATTGTCGCCGAACGGACGCTCGATCCAAATGCCACCGGGTTCGATTGGGCCTTTAAGGGATGGTTCCTCGTCGGTAGCGATGCGCGATACACGAAAGCCACGGGACCCCTTGACTTGACTTTCGACTCCCGGGTGCAAATCGACGTTCCGGAACTCTCGTTAACCCTGCATGCACCCATCCCCAGCACCGCCGGTGGCTTGGACATCAAAATCGGCAAATACGCCGATCCGATGGGAGCGGAGAGCATCGACCCGCGTAGCAACGTATTCTACTCGCACAGCTATCTCTTCAACTTCGGCGTGCCGTTCACCGATACCGGCTTTCTGGCTACGCTTCACGTAACGAAATGGCTGGACCTGTACGGCGGGCTAAATCGGGGAGCCAACATGGCTTTAAACGACATCAATAATTCCCTGGCATTTGAAGGCGGAATCGGGCTGAATTTGCTGGATGGAAACTTGACGTCGCTAGCGATCACGCACATCGGCCCGGAAGATCCTCGTGACAACCACGACCAGCGTTTTTATAATGACATTGCGACCACTTGGAAGATCACTAAGGCGCTAACTGCTATTAATGATCTTAAC
>JAFBAP010000024.1 GCA_019247695.1 Verrucomicrobiota bacterium
CTCTTACGTTGTGCCCGCCACACCCGCCGTGCCCGCGGCGTGACCGTGTGAACTCTTACGTTGTGCCCGCCAACCCCGCTGCGGCTGCCGTGTGACCCGCACCCTCTAAACAAATCCTGCGTTCTGCCGTTAAAGGTCGTTACTGGATATTTTCTTTATGGATTCAAAACGGCCGACCCTTCGCCCTGACGTGGCTGTGCCGCGCAGCCATCCCCGCACCGTTGGCTGGCTCGGCACGACGGCGGTCGCCATGGGCGGCATCAACCAAAGTTTGTTCCTGATCGGCGCGCTTTTTATCGGGCAGGATCAGATACCCGGCCAGGGAAGCGCGGCGGTGCCGTTGTTGATCATCGGCTTGCTCCTGAGCTGGGCAGCGACGCCCGGCTGGACCGAGCTGATTTTGATGTACCCCAACCGCGTCGGCGGAATTGCGGCGACCTGCGCCGAAGCTTTCCGCCCTTACAGCCCGGTGTTGGCCAACCTCACGGGCGTTTGCTACTGGTGGGGCTGGCTCCCGACGTGCGGGCTCACCGCGCTGCTGTCGGCGTCGGCGCTGAACCAGTGGTGCATGCCGTGGTGTCCCATACCGCTGCTGGGCACGTGCATCGTACTGGTGTTTACGGCGGTCAATCTGTGCGGCGTGAAGTGGGTGATGTGCCTGGCGATGCCGGTCGCCACGGTATCGGCGACGCTTGCCTTTCTGTCGGCTGTCATCCCGATTTTCAGCGGTCGGGTGGACTGGCACCAGGCGTTCACGTTTCACCTCACGGTGCCGTTTGCAGGCTGGTTCGGTCAGGTGACGAGCGTTATGGCGGGGCTGTACCTGATTGGGTTTGCGGCGCCGGCGTTCGAACAAGCGGCCTGTCACGTGGGTGAGACGATTGACCCGAACAGGAACGTGCCGCGGGCGATGTTTGCCAGCGCCGGACTGGCAGCCCTGTACTTTATCGTGCTGCCGGTTGTCTGGCTGGGCATGCTGGGGCCGGAACCATTAGGTAAAGACCTCGCCCAGGAACTCGGCCCGACATTTGCACCTTTGCTTGGGGGGGCGGCCAAAGGGGCGGCCATCTGGTTCATGATTTTCAACATGCTCCACGGGACCCTGGCGCCGCTCGCCGGCGCGGCCCGGACGCTGGCGCAACTGGCTGAAGACGGGTTGTTGCCGGAGTTCATGGCCATGCGCTCGCGCACGGACGCTCCGTGGGTCACGACGCTGATCACCGCGGCGATGGCGATCGCGTTTCTTCTGATCGGAGATCCGGTGTGGCTGATTGCGGCGGCCAACCTCACTTACCTGATCGGCATCGCGATGCCGAACATCGCGGTCTGGCTTCTGCGCCGCAATCATCCGGAAATGGCGCGGCCGTACCGCGCGCCCCGGGGTACGATCGGTCTCGGGCTGTTTGCTGCGGGGGTGTGGGCACTGGCGACGGTTCTCGGTTTTGAGCAGTACGGCCTGCCGACGGTGCTGGCGGGAATCGCGTTTGCCTACGCGGGCTCGGCCCTCTATGCGTGGCGAATAATGTGTGACCGGCGGAAAATGGGGCTGCCGCTAATCGCGCGCACGCTTCACCTCAAGCTCACGGGGGCGATGCTGCTGGTGCTGGCCCTGGACGGCGCGGGCTATTTGATTGCCGTCAACCATGTCGAACGGCACCACACGGGGTTGATCGTGGCGCTGGAAGATATTTTCGTCGTGGTTGCGCTGCTCACGATCAGCGTCGGCTTGGTTCTGCCGGGGATGATCGCGCATTCGGCGGTGGAGGTTTCCAAAGCGGCGGACTACCTGGTCAGGGGAACGCTCGCCGATTTCACCCGGGCGATGCGCGCACTGGCCGCGGGCGATCTGGAAGCCGCCAAGGCTCATTTTAAGTTCGCCCCGGTGATCGTCCAATCGCGGGATGAAGTGGGCCACATGGCGGAGAGCTTTAACAAACTGCAGGAAGAAATCGGGCGCGCCGCCGACGGTTTGGAAGGTGCGCGTGAAGGCCTTTCGCGGGCCCGCAGCGCGCTTACCGAGACGAACGAACGCCTGCGACTCGAACTGGCCGAACGGATGCGGGCGGAAGAGTCGCTGCGCAAAGCGCATGAAGAATTGGAGCTGCGCGTCCGCGAACGCACGGCGGAGCTGACGGCGGCCAATGCCAAGCTGCACCGGGAAATCTCCCAGCGCAAACAGGCGCAGCAGGCCCTTGCGGAGATGAACGCTCAGATTGCGACGGTTTCGCGCAAAGCCGGCATGGCCGAGGTGGCCAACAGCGTCCTGCACAACGTCGGCAACATCCTCAACAGCGTGAATGTCTCGGTCTCGCTGGTTGCGGAGCGTCTGCGCGATACGCCGATTGCCGACCTGCCGAACGCGGTCGGGCTTTTGCGCACAAATGCAGGTGATCTCGGCGCTTATTTGATGGAGGACCCGGTTGGGCGGCAAGTACCCGGCTTTCTTGAAATGCTGGCGCAATACTGGACGACCGAGCACAACGAACTGGTCGGTGAGGTTGATCGCCTGCAAGGCAGCGTTCAGCACATCAAGGACATCATCACCAGACAGCAAGCGTTGAGCGGCGTTTCCGGAGTCCTTGAAGAAGTTCCGTTGCCCAAGGTGATTAATGACGCCCTGGCGATCAACGCCGATGCGCTGCAAAAGTCCGGCATCACCGTCCACCGCGAGTTCGACAGCGTACCGTGGGCGACGTGTGACCGGGTAAAACTTACCCAGATCCTGGTGAACCTCATCGCGAATGCCGAGGAGTCACTCGCAGAAATGCCGGGGACGGATCGCCGGCTCACGTTGCGCACCCAGACCAACGCGGACGGCGGCGTTGAGATTTGCGTCATCGATAATGGACGCGGCATCGCCCGTGAAGTCCAGGAGCGGCTTTTCACCTACGGGTTTACAACCAAGAAAGACGGCCATGGCTTCGGTCTCCACGCGAGCGCGCTTGCTGCCCAGGATATGGGTGGGACGCTGCGTGCGCACAGCGACGGTGCAAACTGTGGCGCCTCCTTTATCGTCACCCTCGCACCGCCGCGGGCCGTGTCCTCCATTCCATTCGCCGCATGAATGCCATTGCCGTTCCGACTGCCCGGATCCTCGTCATCGACGATAACCCGGCGATTCATCACGACTTCAAAAAGATTCTCAGCCCCGAATTGGCCGCGGCCGGACAACTCGGGGCGGCGGCGGCGGCATTGTTTGGCCGCCCGGCTCCCCGTGCCGATGTGCCGCGTTTTGAGATCGATTTTGCGCTGCGGGGCCAGGAAGGTTTGGAGAAGGTGCGCGCAGCCCTCGGTGAGGGACGGCCGTATGCCATGGCTTACGTGGATGCGCGCATGCCCAACGGTTGGGACGGCATCGAGACGATCAGCCGGATCTGGCAGGAACAAAGCGAGCTGCTGGTCGTGATTTGCACGGCATTTTCCGATTATTCGTGGGACGAAATTCAGGAGCGACTCGGTTCCAGTCACCGTTTCCTGATCCTCAAGAAGCCGTTCGACAACCTCGAGGTGCGGCAACTCACGTTTGCGCTGGTTGAGCGCGCGCGGGCCGAGCGCGAGTATCAGATCTCGCAAGTGACGCTCCACAAACGCACGCTCAAACTCGAGCAGGCCCTTGCTGAGCTGGAGCAACGCAGCGCGGACCTGGCGGGGGCGCGGGATGCGGCCCTGGTCGCCACAAACCTGAAATCTCAGTTCCTGGCCAACATGAGCCATGAGATCCGAACCCCGATGAACGGCGTGATCGGCATGACGGGCATGTTGCTTGGAACCAACCTGGATCCTGAGCAGCGCGAGTTTGTTGAGATCATCCGTACCAGCGCCGAATCGCTCCTGACCGTCATCAATGACATCCTTGACTTTTCCAAGATCGAAGCCGGCCGGCTCGTTCTTGAGGAATGCAATTTCGATTTGCGCGCGGCCGTCGAAGAAACCTTGGAAATGCTGGCCGGCCAAGCGCAAAACAAGCGTCTGGAACTGACCGGCGGCGTTACCCCCGACGTCCCCACCATGCTTCGAGGCGATCAGGGCCGTCTGCGCCAACTGCTCGTCAACCTTATCGGCAACGCCATTAAATTCACTGAACGCGGCGAGGTTTCCGCCCACGTGCGACTCGAAAAAGAAGATGACCGGGAGGCCGTGTTGCGGTTTGAAGTTCGCGACACCGGCATCGGCATCCGCCCGGAGGTCCAAAAACAGCTGTTTCAAGCGTTCGTGCAAGCTGACGGTTCAACCACCCGCAGGTACGGGGGGACCGGTCTCGGGCTGGCGATCTGCCGGCAACTGATCGAACGCATGGGCGGCTGTATCGGCGTGGAAAGTAAGCTGGGTCAGGGTTCGTGCTTCTGGTTTACCGTGCCCCTGCGGAAACAGATCGATGCACGCCATAACCCTGACCTCGATCACAGCCTGGTCGAGGCACGGGTCCTGATCGTGGATGGCAACGAAACCAGCCGGGAGTTCCTCTGCCAGCAACTGGCCGCATGGCGGATGCGCGCGGAAGATGCCTGCACGGCGGAAGAAGCCTTGGTGCGGTTGGAGCAGGCGGCCGCCAGCCATGACCCGTACCTGCTGGTCGTGGCGGACCTGCAGTTACCGCAAATGGACGGCCTGGAGCTGGCCCGGGCAATCAAGAGCAACCCGGCGTTCGCTTCGAGCCGGGTGATCATGTTAACGCCTTTCGGCAGGTCGCTGCCCGCCGAGACGGCCGAAGCGGCAGGGATCGCCGCCTGCCGCTCCAAACCGGTCCGCCAATCGACTTTCCTCGACTGCCTGACCGACGTCATGGACCTGAACCAGGTTTCTCGTACCCGTGCCAAAACGGCGACGGCACCCCCGCAAACGCCGGAAACCGAGCGCCGGCCGGCGTTCCGGGTCCTGGTGGCTGAAGATAATCCCGTAAACCAGCGGGTGGCGCTCACCATGCTCCGTAAACTCGGGTATTCAGCTGATACGGTTGCCAACGGCCTCGAAGTCATCGCTGCGCTGGAACGCATTCCCTACGACCTGGTGCTGATGGATTGTCAGATGCCGGAAATGGACGGCTACGAGGCCACGGCTGAAATCCGGCGCCGGGAACAAGGGTCAGGCAAACGGACGTGGATCATCGCCCTGACGGCCCATGCCATGAACGGGGATCGTGAGAAGTGTTTCCTGGCGGGCATGGACGATTATATCAGTAAACCCGTGCGGATCGAGGAATTGCGCGTCGCGCTTCAGCGCTGCGGTGCCCGCGCCGTCGATCCTGCGTGTCTGGCAGCTTTACACGACCTGTCCAACGGCGGGCTTGGGCTGGCCGAGCTCATTGACATCTTTCTTACGAGTGCACCGGAAACCCTGGCGGCAGTGAGCGCGGCCGTAACCGACGCGGACCCGGACCGCCTGGCGCAGGCAGCCCATTTGCTGAAAGGCAGCGCTGCCAATTTCGGCGCACATGGGCTTCAGGAACTCTGCAACACCTTGGAACGAATCGCCTGCACGGGCGTTCTGGACGGCGCACCGGACGTGCTCGCCGCCCTGCAAGCGGAATTCGACCGCGTCGTTACCGCCCTTCAACGCCATCGTTTGACGTACGTGACATGAAAATTCTGATGTCCGAAGACGACCCCGTGGCCGCCAAAATTCTCCAGCTTACCCTCGAACGCCTCGGACACGAGGTGGTCCTGGCGCGTACCGGGACGGAAGCCTGGGCTCTCTTTGACCAAAATCCGACGCGGATCATTGTCAGCGACTGGATGATGCCCGGGATCGACGGCCTGGAGTTCTGCCGGAAGGTGCGCGCCCGGGCAAACACCTCTTATACTTATTTCATTCTGCTGACGGCTCTGGACACCAGCGTGGAAAATTTCGAGCAGGCCACCGAGGCCGGCGTTGATGATTTCCTTACCAAGCCGCTTCACCGCGCCACCATCCAGATGCGGCTGCGCGTGGCCGAGCGGATCCTGCGCTTCACGCGGGAAATCGGGCAATTGCAGCAACTGATCCCGATCTGCTGTTGCTGCCATAAGGTACGTCAGGACCACGATTACTGGGAGCGCGTCGAGACTTACATCAGCAACCGCACGGGCGCGCACTTCACCCACGGCCTGTGCCCCGCCTGTTTCGGTAAAGAGGTCGCGAAGCTGGACGAAGCCCTCTTTTGAGGCCGCCTGCGCCCATCCCTATTCGACGTACCGGCTCAGGATCCGGACGCGCCGGGAAGCCTCTGCGTATTTGGCCCTGATCGATTCCAGCCGCTCCCTTAGACAGGACCATTTTCGACGGTCTTCGAGACGAGAATCGGGGTGCAACTCTGCGGCGAGGCGAAGCAAGCCTACGCTGTGCGGTTTGCGGAAAACAGATTTGCCCAGGTCAGTGCCAGGTTCTGAATCAAATTCCACGGATTCCATGTCCGCCGCTCTTCATAGAGCCATGAGCCCGATGGAGCAACAAGGCAAAACCCGCTACGATCTGCAGTGTCCCCCCTGGGGCTGCTAAGGATTGTCCCTAGAAGCGCACGCGCCCAGCTGTTCCGGCTCACGTCAGAGCCGTACCGGGCGCGGTTTCCGCCTTCGTTGAGCAGCCTTTCCACCGCCGAAACCCGCACGGTCACAACTGGCCGACGTACTCGGCACCGACGGATTCAAACTGCGTCACGGTTCCAGCGCTGGGCAAATTCTCGATCAGGTAGCAATTGGAGCCGACAAACTGCTGTTTCTGCGTATCAAACACCATCAGGCACCGAAGTTGCCCAGCGTCCCCCGTTTTCGAGGCCGTCCCTCCCTGCCCTCCTTTCGCGGCAAGCCGTTTTCTAAAGTATTCCTCTCTTTGCTTCTTTGTCGGCCGCAGCGTTTCGACCGCGATATAGCGGTGCCTGGCGGGCCGCCGGCGCCCCTTGCGGATTGCGGCATAGTAAGCCGTCACCCGTTTTTTCGCCACTTCCTGCTGTTCCGGGGTGGCAGTATAGGGATAAGGCGCAGAGTCATAGGAACCCTGGTAAGAAGAATACCCAGAGGATGGGTTGTAATGATAATAGTCGTGGCCGCGATTTTCCCCGCCACCGCCGCCCCGGGCAAGACAAGGGGGAGAGCATGCAAAAAGGCCGGCCACCACTAATCCGCAGACGCAAGACTGAAGTTTCATGGCTTGCCCTTTTATCCGTTCATTTGTGTCTTTTTCCAAACTCTCAAAACGTCTGCCTCGTCGAGACGCCTGGGAATTCCGGTTGTTTTGAGGTTTCGGCGGGTGCGTCAGGACGCCTTGACGATCTTCAGCGCACCGATTGAGATGCTCCGGCGGGAGACTAACTCATGCCTACCTCCACCAGTGACCCTCCAAGCCTTGCGCTTTGCCGGCGAGGGAGGCGTGCACTGCATCAGCCTCCTCCCGCGCCACCTCGCAATTTCCGGACCCTTCCGGCAACGGTGAGCAGGGATGACCACGACGGGTGGGCAGATACCTGCGTTGAAGATTGCACCTTCAGGAAAACAGCAAAGAGCGAGGATTGCATCGGGTAGCATCACGAATACGGCCCGGACCCCGGACCGGGCGTGCCCGTTTTCCTGATCCATCCCCAAAGTGAACCGGACGGCGCAGGCGTGCGACGCAAGCTTAGGTTATTTCTAGTGGACTATGGCTTTTCTATGACGCCTAGCAGCTAAGACATGCCTCATGAACGGCACCTGGGCTCAGTCGTTTAAGCCTAGCATGAACACCGCCAAGGCCGGTTCTAACCTGTTTACCTCCGTCAGTACCGAGATTCCCGACCTCACCGTCCCTCGCTGGAAGCGAACCCTTGACGTCACTTGCATCGTGATCAGCCTGCCCGGCTGGTTGCCCATCATGATCGGGATCGCGCTCTGGATCAGGGTGGTGAGCCCGGGACCCATTTTCTTTTACCAGGAGCGCGTCGGTCTCGGCGGGAGACGTTTCCTGATCCGCAAATTCAGGACCATGAAGGTCAACGCCGAAACCGTGAGTCACGAACGGCACTTGGAGCAACTGATGCAGGCGAATCGTCCGATGACCAAACTGGACGCAGCGGATCCGCGGATCATTCCCGGGGGACGCATCCTTCGAGCGCTGGGAGTTGATGAATTGCCGCAACTCTTCAACGTGCTGCATGGCGAAATGAGCCTCGTCGGCCCACGTCCCTGCACGGTGCGGGAATTTCAGGCTTATGAACCCCGGCAAAGGGCGCGAGTACAGGCGCCGCCCGGGCTTACCGGCTACTGGCAAGTCAATGGTAAGAACAAAACCACCTTCACCGAAATGATCGAGATGGACCTGTTTTACGCCCGGGCCATGTCGCTGAAGCTGGATGTGACGATCCTGCTCAGGACCTTCCCGGCGCTTCTGGAGCAGTTTTCGGAGACCCGGCGGGCCGTTCCGCGAGCGGGGACGGGTGACTCGCGGCGTGAATGACGTCGTCCCGAGCGCCAACTGAAGTGGTCGGCGCTTTGCATGGTAGCCGTAGGTGCAGGGGGGCGATTTCCTCGTTATTGAATCATCCCAGACCGTGGGCGGACGGCTTCTCCCAGGCGCCGGATTGGGCGGACCTGAATATCGCCTCGATTGCCGCCATGTTCTTCACTGAACCCTCAAGCGGGACCGGCAACTCCGAGCCTTGCCGGATGCTTTTCGAAAAGAGATCCGCCTGGATGGTGTACTGATCACAGACTTCGAATTCCAGGATTTCCGCTCCGGGCCCGGAGGGATCGCCGCCGCCGTCCACAAAAACCCGGCAGGCCCGGTCCGGCGGAGCATTGAACGGTATCTCTATCTCTATGCGGCCGCGGTCGCCCAGGATCTGCACGCGCTGGTAAGGTACGGTTTGGGTGCCGCAAGTGAACACGGCCTGCCCGGAAGGAAAATCGAGGATCCCGGAAGTCATCACGTCGGTGCGCGTTTCAGGATCCGTTTCGATCAGCGCGCTTATCCTCGCCGGTTCCTCGGCAAAGAGGAGGCGCGCCGTGTAGACGAGGTAACAGCCGATGTCCATCAGCGCGCCACCCCCGTACTCGGGGATGTTGCGTATGTTCTTCAGATCACGGTTATAGTAGCTGAAGTAACCCATGACGGAGCGGAGCCTGCCGATCCGGCCGCTTCGGACCAGTTCAAGGGCTTTTACCCACTGCGGATGCGTACGGACCATGAACGCTTCCTCGATTTTCACACCCGTCCGATCGCGGGTTTTCAGCAGCGAGACGGCTTCTTCAACGGTAAGGCTGATCGGCTTTTCGCAAAGGACGTGTTTCCCCGCTTCTGCCGCCTTGATTGACCAGGGAACATGGAGGTGGTTGGGAAGCGGATTGTAGATGGCTTCCACCTCGGGATCGGCCAAGAGGTCCTCGTAAGATCCGTACGCCTTGCGAATGCCCAGCTGCGCCGCGGCCTGCCGGGCTCGCTCCAAGTCCCGCGACGCGATCCCGATCACCTCCGTGTCGTGGCCGCGCTGCATTGCGGGAATGACTTTTTTCACGCCGATGTTGGCGACGCCCAGCACGCCCCATTTAACTTTTTCATCCATGTTTGTTTGTAACTCCCTTTATGGCTTTGCGCGATCCCTTCCGATCTCCCTCCGCATCCGGCATACCCGGGGCGGTATCACGGGTTGAGTGACACTCCCTATCCCCTAAAGGGGATGGGAATTCCCGCGCGTCATTTTAATCCCCGTTGCCCGAAGGTCAGACGACGCTCAAAAAGCGATTCCCCAGATGTAATGTCTGGTTCTGCTCGGCATTCGGTATCTGTTGCGCTGCTCGTGGCGGGCGCGTTCTTCATGGAGAACCTTGACGGGACGGTCATCGCAACGGCGCTGCCGCACATGGCCCGGTCGTTTGGAACCGGGCCGGTCGAACTAAACGTCGGGATGACCGCCTACATGCTCGCGCTCGCCGTCTTCATCCCGATGAGCGGATGGGTAGCCGACCGGTTTGGGGCCCGCACGGTTTTCGGCGGTGCGATCGGCGTTTTTACCCTTTCATCAATCTTGTGCGGGCTCAGCAACGGCCTGTGGGAGTTCACGGCGGCGAGGGTTTTACAAGGGATCGGGGGCGCCATGATGGTGCCGGTGGGCCGCCTGGTGGTGTTGCGCACCACGGAAAAGAAGGACCTCATGCGTTCGATTTCCTACATCACCTGGCCCGGCCTTGTCGCGCCGGTGCTGGGGCCTCCCGTGGGCGGCTTCATTACAACGTACGCCTCCTGGCGATGGATTTTCTTTCTTAACGTGCCGCTGGGGCTGCTCGGTATGGCGCTTACCGCGGCGTTGATTCGCAACGAGCGCGGCGCCGGGGTGCATCCGTTCGACTGGACGGGCTTCTTTCTGAGCGGCATTTCCTGTACCACGTTAATGTACAGCCTCGAACTGGTCGGACAGCAGACAACGCACTGGTCAATCATGTCCCTGTACCTCGCCGCCAGCATCCTGACGGGGGCGTTGGCGGTATGGCATTTCCGGCGGCATCCGACCCCGCTGCTTAACTTTTCGTCCCTGCACCTCCGGAGTTTCGCGGTTACCATCTGGGGCGGCTCACTGTTTCGGATCGCCATCAGCGTCATTCCCTTTCTGCTGCCGCTGATGTTCCAGGTCGGTTTCGGCATGGACGCGTTCAACTCGGGGCTGCTGGTGCTGGCCGTGTTCGCCGGTAACCTCGGGATGAAGACCGTCACCACCCCGATGATCCGGCGGTTCGGATTTCGGAACGTGTTACTCGTTAACGGGATACTGACGGCGGTATCGTTGTTTGCCTGTTCGCTGTTATGGCCGGGAACGCCGACGGCAGTGACCGTCGCGGTACTCTTTATCGGAGGGCTTTGCCGGTCTCTGCAGTTCACGGCCCTCAACACGCTCGGTTTCGCCGAGATTCCACCTGCGCAGATGAGCCCGACCACGACCTTTTACAGCATGGTCCAACAGATGACGATGGGCATGGGCGTGGCCGCGGGTGCGATCGCCCTGCGGCTTGCGGTCCTGCTGCGGGGCGGCTCACCGGGTGCGGTGACGTTAACGGATTTTCACGTTGCTTTCGGCCTGGTGACGTTCCTGGCGATCGCCTCGGTGATGGATTTCTTTTCTCTCGGTGCGGACGCAGGGGCGGTGGTCAGTGGCCATAAACGGGCGCTGAAGAGCGAGTGAGGCCGGGCGGGCGGCGGGCGGGTGCGTCACACCGGGGCATAGGATGCCGGTCGATGTAAAGTGAGCGATCATAGGTATAGCGAACAAACACATGCAACTGGAACTGAATTACGGTCGCGGCAAGCTGCCCTTGGAATTGCCGGATGACCTGCACGTGACGACCCTTCGTAAACCGCCCATGCCGGTGCTCCCCGATCCGCAGGCTGCCGTCTTGCGGGCGCTCCAGGAACCGGCCGGAACGGCGCCGCTTGCAGAACTGGCGCGGACCGCGCGCAGCGCCGCCATCGCGGTCTGCGACATCACCCGTCCCGTGCCGAACCGCCTGTTTTTGCGCCCGCTGATCGAGACCTTGCTTGGGGCAGGGATTCCGGCCGGGAACATCCGTGTCCTGGTGGCGACGGGCCTCCACCGGCCCAATCTGGGAGCTGAGCTGGAGGAACTTATCGGCGATCCCTGGGTGCTGCGGACGGTGCAGGTCGAAAACCATTACGCCACGCGGGATGAGGATCACGTCCTGCTCGGGACCACGAAAACCCGAGGTACGGTGGTGCGCCTCGACCGGCGTTTTGTCCAGGCGGATCTCAAGATCGCAACCGGCCTGGTCGAACCCCATTTCATGGCCGGCTACTCGGGCGGGCGCAAAGTGATCGCACCCGGGCTCGCTCACGCCGAGACCATCACGACCTTTCATAACGCGCGTTTTATGGCCGATCCCCACGCGGCCAACTGCAACCTCGCGGGTAACCCGCTGCATGAAGAACAGCTCGAGGTCGTCCGCCTGCTTGGAGGCGCGCTTGCGGTTAACACGGTCATTGACGAACAACGACGGCTTTCCTTTGTTAACTTCGGCGAGGTGGTTTCCAGCCACGGCGCGGCCGTCGACTTCGTACGCAGATATGCGGAAGTCCCGGTCGCGCGCCGGTTTCACACCGTGGTAACCAGCGCCGCCGGTTATCCCCTGGACAGGACGTATTACCAGACGATCAAGGGAATGGTCGGGCCGATCGACATTCTGGAACCGGGCGGACGATTGATCATCGCTTCCGAATGTTCCGAAGGCCTCGGTTCCGCCGAGTTCGTCGAATCTCAACGCCGGCTGGTCGAGCTTGGGCCTGAGGAATTTCTCCGCCGCATTCTGCCCAAGACGCATGCTTCCATTGATGAATGGCAGACCCAGATGCAACTAAAGCCTATGGCGATCGGCGCCCTCCAACTCTACAGCACCGGCCTGGATTCGGTCCAACACGCGCTTACCGGGGTCGAACGGATCGAGTCCGTGCCGGCGGCGGTGCTGGACAGTGTGGCCGCGGGCAATGATCACGCCGTTGCCGTGATTCCCGAGGGGCCCTATGTCGTTCCCTTCCCGCGCCGCACCAGTTAGTTCGTGACGCGGGCTATTCTCCCAACCCATCTTCGCGCAGCCAGTGAATAGAGCAGCCTGCAACAACGGTAATGCCGGATGGCCTGCAACCGGTTAGAAACAATGCGGATGACGGGATCCGGGTTAATCGTCGCACACCGCGGCGTCACCGGACCGGCTTACGAGAACACGACGGCCGCGTTCGAAGCCGCGATCCGGCTCGGGGCCGACCTGGTTGAGTGTGACCTGCGGAGAACGGCCGACGGCAGCTACCTCATTCATCATGATCCGGCGGTAGGCCGCGCCACCATCGCGCGTTGCACGTCGTCCGCGGTTAGGACAAAGGCACGCGCGCTGGGCTACGAAATTCCCACCCTGGACGAATTGCTCGAGGTAATCTCCGGCCGGATCGGCCTGGATCTGGAGTTAAAGGAAGAGGGATACGAATCGGCCGTAGTCAGCTTTCTGCTGAAGCGTGCCTCACCTGACCGGTTCGTGATTACCTCTTTCCACCCGGAATCGATCAGAACGGTAAAAGCCTGCTTTCCGGAGGTCCGGTGCGGACTTCTCCTGGAGAGACCTTCTTGGCGCAACGGGCCGGCGCCGGATGAGTGGCCCGGTTTGTTCGCCGGCATACGCCAACTGGGGGCTGACTTCATCGTTCCGCACTGGAAGTACATCCGGCTCGGGGTCCTACCGGGAACAACCGAGAACGGCTTTCCCCTCTGGGTGTGGACAGTCAACGCAGGGAGCACCCTGAAAAGGTGCCTGCGTGAGAAAAGGATCGAAGCGGTGATCACGGACAGGGTGGAACTGGCGCTTGCCCTGCGCAATGGTGAATCGTCATGAACCTGCAGAGAATACCAGTTCGATGACCATCGAGGTAATATTTTGTCTTCCTTCTCAGGTGCCCTGCCAGCTTTACACCTATTAAACCGTGTAAACGGTCTAGGCCCAACGGGCCGGTAGAACATAGCCCGGGGTTTACCCTGGGAAGGCGTCTCCCCTGGAGCCAGCCCTGAAGGGGCGGCAGAAGGCGTTGCCTGCGGGTTCTGCCGTCCCTTCAGGGCTCGATCGTGATTTGACGGTTACACAGGGTAAACCCTGAGCTATGTTCTACCGGACCGCCGGGCCTAAGACCAATTCAACAAGGTGCGGAGCATCCTCCGGCGCCCCCTGAGTCGGTATTCTACCAGAATGACTGTTTGAATGGTATAAGTCCGGGCTGCGCCAGGAAGTCGCATTGGTGACTGAGGAATTTTAAACTTTTGGTGCGCCTCTTTGTCTCTATCTAGGTAACACAGCGCCAATTCTCGATCTGCCTAGAGAGCACGAACATGGAGGAAACCTTTTTCGAAGTGCGGGCAAATGTGTCCGGCACCGGCACTAACGGGCAGGAACGTCGCGTACATTACCTGGTCCGGCTGGAACATCCGCCGGGCTGCGACGCGCGCCTGCGCTGGCTCCTGGCGGCGCTGATGGTCAAGGATGTCTTGCGGCGTATGCCGGGAGCAGCTGAGTTGAAGGCCATCCCTCGGCAATCGGCGGTAGAATTGAAGGATGTAACCGCGGCGGTCCCGTTCGCGCATGGCGAAGTGGACACCCTGGCGGTGTAGGCAGACGGCTTCGCGGCGCATTTACGGCAGCCGCGCCGCCGTTTCAGCCGGAAGCGAATAAGATAAAGCCACGCCCCCCCGGGTTCCGCTTAATCACGACGGCAGACCGAGGGCCGCCAACGCTTGTTTATAGGACTGCGCGATTTCGGCGCTGAAAGCCACGAAGGTGACCTGCGTGATTGAGGGTTCAGTGTTGAGAAAGGCTGCGGTTTCGCGCGTGGCGATCGCGGTCGCGGCATCCAGCGGGTAACCGTACACGCCGCAGCTGATAGCCGGGAACGCCAGGGTCCGGATACCGTGCTCGACGGCCAGCCGCAACGAATTACGGTAACAGGCTGCCAGCAACTCAGGCTCGCCGTGGCGGCCGCCCTGCCAGACCGGGCCAACGGTATGGATGACGTAGCCGGCCGGCAACCGGTACCCTCGAGTAATCCTCGCTTCACCCGTAGGGCAACCATTGAGGCGACGGCACTCTGCCAGCAACTCCGGGCCGGCCGCGCGATGAATGGCGCCGTCGACGCCTCCGCCGCCCAGCAGCGAAGTATTGGCGGCATTGACGATCGCATCGACCGCCAGCCGGGTGATGTCTCCCTGGTAAACTTTCAACCGTTGGGCGTCGAGCGGCATAGGGCGATCCGGGTCAGCATCATGGAAGGGACCAGCTGGTCACACTATGGCGGGGGATCCGGATCACCGTCGAGAAGAGAATGCAGTCCCGCCGTCTTCCACAGATCACGCAGCTGCCGTTGATCGTCCAGAGGCGCAAGGCAAACGCAACGGATAAAATTCCGGGTGGTCATTTCGGTGCGTTCCGGGTCGTTCTGAAAACCGGCCAACGCCTTCAACAGCCATCGGCCGGCCTCGCCGAACCGTTGCTGGAGCGCCGCCACGACGCCCAACTGCCCGCAGGCGCTCGCCGCGCCGTGTTCGTCGCCGAGCTCTTCATTAAGTTCAAGAGCCCTCCGGTACCATTCTTCCGCCGTTTCGTAGTCATGACGCTCCTGGGCGACCAAGCCCATCTGGTAATAGGTGAGTGATGCGCCGTGTTCCTCCCCGAGTTTTTCCTGGATCTGCCGCGCCCGGTCGTACCAACGCTCGGCCGCAGACAAATCATGTTGCTCCTGGGCGCTGAAGCCCAACTGATAACAGGTCAGGGCCGCACCATGTTCATCACCCAGTCTCTCGATGAGCTCCAGGCATTGCCGATAAGCGTGGTCGGCCACACTGAAATCGCGCTTTCCCTGAGCAAGCCTCCCAAGTTGGTAATGCGTAAGGGCTACGCCGCGCTCGTTCCCGAGTCTTTGATCCACTTCGAGCGCACTCAAGCACCAGCGCTCAGCTCCGGTCCAATCGCCTCGTTCCAGGGCGACATTGCCGAGCTGATGGTAAGCGAGGGCCATGCCGCGGCCGTCACCGAGCCGTTCACTGATTAGCAGCACTTTCTCGTAACACTGCTCAGCTTCAGCCAGATCGCCCTGTTCCGCGGCAATCCCAGCGCGCTCGTAGTAGGCGTAGACGCCTCCCGTTTCGTCGTCCGGTCCGGAGAGATTACCGGGATCCGCTGGGTCTGCAGGATTGATGGGGTTCATGGAAGGTAAAAAGCCGTCCACCATCATAACCCATGGTAACCGGGGGCGACAACCCGATCCGAACAGACCCGCCGGCCGCTCGACCGGCGGGTAACCTGAACGGAAGGCCTGCCGGGAGAGAAGGATGAGAGCAGGCCCTCAACGGAAAGGGACGTCACGGGCGCGCGAAGGTTACCGGAAAACCCGCATCAGGCGTACCGCAGGTGGAAACGGACGGTCTCCGGCTGCGCAGTTGGAAACTCCAGGTGGTTCTACAGGACAAGGCGTCTCTTCCCAGAAGCCGGATCGCCTGGACAGCGATCCTCAGGGAAATCTCCCGCGCTGCCGATGGCGGGACTCGAACCCGCACGACCCTTTCGGGTCAACGGATTTTAAGTCCGTTGCGTCTGCCATTCCGCCACATCGGCTCGCGAGCAGATTCCCAATCAACGCAGTCCGGCCCGCTTCGCAAGTCCGATCGTGGCGCCTTCGGTCAGGCGGTCTTGAGTTTAACGTTGACGGGGTCGAGCCCGTTGCGTTTGGAAAGCGGGTGTTGAGCGGTTCGATCCGAGCGGCCGGTCCGGTCTGAACGGTCGCTGCGGTCCGGCCGAAGCGTTTGGCCCTGGCCCTGGTAAATTTCGGTACGGAAAATGGGAATGTCCTTGGGCGCCTCAATCCCGATCTTGACGGCATCACCGTCGATCCGGGTCACCTTAATGTGGATCGAGTCGCCAATTACGATCCCTTCATTGACTTTGCGTGATAGAATTAGCATCCGGGTCGTTTCCTTCGTTCAAATAGACGTTTTCAAACACTGGCATTTCATTCTGGTTCATTGATCCGGCTCATCGCCTGGACGATCCTGCGCTAAGTGGCGGGTGCGATCTCGACCAGAAAACGCTCTTTCAACAGTTGATTCTGCCTAAGCCGTTCTTCAAGCCGCCCGCTCAGGCGGTCAACCTCCAGGAATAATGCCTCGAGCAATGGTTGCACGTATTCAGGGAAACGCGCCAGGATTTCATTTGTGGCCGGGTCGTCCGGCAGATCCATTTCGACGGCTGTCTGACGCAGGATCAAGTCGCGCCTTTGCCGGCACTGAGTCGCGAGCCGGATCTGGTTCCGGATCTGGTCTTCCAGGCGTTCATTTTCAGTATGATCACGCCGGTACAAAGCTTCAGTTTGCTGGTTAAGAAGGCGGATCAGGCCGCCTTTTTCCTGCAGTTCATCCCTTAACGCTGAAACCAATTCATCCCAATCCAATATCGAATCCAATGGGTTCACGGCTGGAAAGCTTTGGTGGATGGGTCAAGTCAGCTAAGTATACCCTGCATGTAGGTCCGCAGCTGGCTGACTGCCTGGGTGTGAATCTGGCAGATCCGCGATTCGGTCAGGCCGAAGCAGGCTGCGATGTCGGACAGACGCAGATTCTCGTAATAGTACATGGCCAGCACCTTTTTCGGGATCTCCGGCAGTTGGGTGATACGCTCCGCAAGCAACGCGATGATCTCTTTGCGCTCGACCGCATCGTAAGCCGAAACCGAGCAATCATCGGGGATGATCTCGTGCAGCGACTGGTCATCCATCTCCCCCTGTTCATCGGGAGAATCGAGCGAGACGATTCGCAGCGGGCGCATTTCGTCCATCAATTCCTGCAGCTCTTCCTCGCTCATCTGCATTTCAGCGCAGAGTGCTTCCTGATGAACCGTGCCGCCCTGCTCCTGTTCCAGGCGGGAAATGGCCGAGCCCAGACGCTTGGCTTTCGACCGGTTCCCCCGGCTCATCCAATCCATCCGGCGCAACTCGTCCAGAATCGCCCCTCGAATCCGCGTCGAGGCGTAGCCGGTGAAGCTACCAACCTGGGATGCCCGGTAGTTACGCGCGGCCGCGACGAGCCCGGTTACACCCACACTGAAGAGTTCTTCGGTTTCAATCCTTTGTGGCAGCTTGCGCTTCATCCGTTCGACGATGGAGCGGACCAGGGGCAAGTGTTTTTCTACCAGGGACTGAAAATCATGCTCGTTAAATCCGGCTGACGTCGGCCCGTCATTCGAAGTCGATCTGGCTGTATCTGAAAAGGTCGGAGCGGCACTCATTGGCTAAGGTAATTGCGTGCCGAACCGGAAAGCAGCCCGCGTGCCAGTCTAAGAATTACTATAAAAAACCATGTTTTCTCGAGGGAAATTCGCGCGCGGGCTGGTCCGCACCGGCCGCCGGCCAAGCGGCCGCTAGGCAAAATTTGTCTGCCGGCCCCACGTCGAACGGCCGGCAAAAATTGCCTAGGCAATTTTTTCCCCGGACCGATTCAGGCGCGAGTCGAAGGGGCAGCCGGCCCGGGCCAGGGCAAGCGCCGGCGACCGCGGCCGCGCGGTTGCCGATGCGGTTTTCCCGGGCGCTAACGTGAGGCGGATTCCACTTGCAGCGCAGCGGGCCGGGCGGAAGGGGCGGGCCGGATCGGCCGGTAGTAGCTGTCCCGTTGCACCGGTTCACGGCCGGCTTCGCGGATCGTGCGCTCCAGCGAGGCTACGGTCTGCTGCTGGGGTGTGAGGGCGCCCGCCATGTGGAAGATCTTTTCTTCCATCAAAGTCCCATGCAGGTCGTCTACGCCGTAACTGAGCGAGACCTGCGCCAGCGGCAGCGTCATCGCAATCCAGTACCCTGTGATGTGATCGAAGTTGTCGAGGTAGATTCGACTGACGGCAAGCGTGCGCAGCTGGTCAAACGCAGTTGCCGCCTTGATATGGGCAAGTTCGGTGGTTTGCGGCACGAACGCAAAAGGTACAAAGCCGGTAAAGCCACCCGTTTCATCCTGTAACGCGCGAAGTTGCCGCAGGTGATCCACCCGTTGTTCGATGGTCTCGATGTGGCCGAAGAGCATGGTGGAGGTGCTGCGTTCCCCGAGGCGATGCCAGATCCGGTGCACTTCCTTCCACTCGTCGGCATTTTCCTTTCCGCGGCAAATTTGATCCCTGACGCCTTCGTCAAAGATTTCCGCCCCACCGCCCGTGAGTGAGTTAAGCCCGGCCTCACGGAGGCGAATCAATGTGTTTTGGATCGGCTCCCTGAAAATTCGGAGAGCGAGGTGGCGGACCTCAATCGCGGTAAAAGCCTTGATGTGAAGCGCCGGATCCAGGGCACGCATGCCGTGCAGCAGCTCAAGGTACCAATCCCCTTTCAACGTCGGGTGCAGTCCGCCGACCATATGAATTTCCGTGATTCCCTGGCTCAACGCGGTTTTGACGGAGCTGAGAATCTCGGGAATGGCCAGCTCAAACGCGTGCGGATCGCGTTTCCGGGCTCCGAAGGCACAGAACTGGCAGGCCAGGATGCAGAGATTGGAATAATTGATGTACCGGTTCAGGATGTACGTGGCGCGGTTCCCGTTTTTGCGTTCGCGTACCAGGTTGGCGATGCGCCCGAGCGCGTTGAGGTCCGTACTGCGGAAAAGGCTGCAAGCTTCCTCTTCAGTGATGCGTTCACCAGCGGCAACTTTTTCGTGGACCGACCTGAGAGGCGCGGGAACGGGCAATCCCTTTGTGAAACTTTTCACGAGCGCAGGCTGCCATAAGATTGTATAGCGGGCAAGTTGCGCCCCCAGTCATTTGTAATAACCTGACCGCTTCACGCGTCCAACGCTGCCATGACCAGGATCCCGCCAGGTTTCCACAGACAAACCTTTCATTGCTTAGCAACTCTTCGGTTCGCGCAGGGTTCTAAGCATTAAGATGAGCCTCCGCCTGAAAGTGGTCGAAGACTCCATGTTTTCTCCTTCTACGCCTGAGCCAGAAATCGAGTGGATGGCTCGTATCCGGGACGGCGACATGGAAGCATTTCGTTTGCTGGTGGAAGCTCACCAGAGCCGGGTCATCAATACGATCAGCAAACTGCTCGGCTCGGACGCGGAAGCCGAGGACCTGGCGCAACAGGTGTTCATTCGCGTATGGCGGTCGGCCGCCCGTTACCAGCCGACGGCGAAGTTCACGACCTGGTTATTCCGCATCACGCGCAACCTGGTCTTCAATGAACTTCGACGCCGCAAACATTTTGCCGATCAGGGAGAAGACTCGCCGGAACCGGCCGAGCGCGCCGAACGCGAACCCGACCGCGTATTGCTGGAGGACGAACTGCAAAAAGCGATTCAGACGGCCATCCAGGAACTGCCGGAAGCGCAGCGGATGGCGATCGTGCTGCGACGCTACGAGGAGATGCCCTACGAGGAGATCGCCCGCGTTATGGGTACAACCGTCCCGGCGGTTAAAAGCATTCTGTTCCGGGCACGGGCGGAATTGCGCGAGCGCCTGGCAAAATACCTCGAGTAAGTACAGTTCGGAGTTCGGGGTTCGGAGCTCGGAGGCGTCGTAGAAGCGAGTCCGATCTTCCCCGAAGGTCACGCTCACACGGTGGGAAGACAGAATCATCCGCAGAACACGCAGAAGAACGCAGAAAAGAGAAAACATCCACAGATTACACAGATCGACACAGATTAAGAGGAGCGGGAGGAGCGGGCGGCAACTTTAAGGTTGACACTCGCACCCACCCCCCTGCTGCAACTCCGAACTCCGAACTCCGAACTCCGAACTCCGAACTCCGAACTCTTTCCCCTTCCCCCTCTTCCCGCCGTGGTCGCCGTGGCTCGCCGTGTTCGCCGTGTGAACTCTTACGTGGCGGCCGCCGTGTGACCGTGTGAACTCTTACGCCGCGCCCGCCCTCCTCGCTGCGGCCGCCGTGTGACGGAATTCTTTCCACTAGATCAGGTGCCGCGGCCCTCGCCAAAGCGCGGCTTCGAGCGCGGCAAAGATGTGGCCGAGCCAGCCGAGCAGAAAGAGCCACAAAACCCCGCTTAGGAGGAAAAAGAAAATGGCAGCCAGGAAGCGGCCCTGCACAAGTTGCCCCAGCCCGGGGATGAAAAAGCTTGCCAATCCAGCTAGCACATTCGCGGCAGAACCAGGTTGCATCGATCTCCTTTCGTTTCCTCTCTCAGTGAAAAGTTTCGCCCGTTTCTTACATCAGACGGCGGCGCCTGGCAAAGCATTCGGCAGCCGTTACCCGCTACTCTTGCGGTTTCAGAATCACAAATGACCGCTGGCGATTTCGCGCCACGCCCAGAACAATGGCCCGGCGCGTATCGAGCTGGGGGACGATTTGCTGAAACTCCCGCATATTGTTGACCGCCTGCCGGTTGATTTCCTCGATCACGTCGCCCGGCCGCAATTGCGCGGCGGCCGGCGAAGCAGGGTCCACGTCGGTAACAACCACCCCGTGAACGTAATCGGGGACATTCGCCTGGGACCGCAGCCGCGGCGTCAGGTCCTGGACCTGGATGCCTGCAAACGTGCTGGATTGCTGGCTGCCTCCGAACGTCGGGTTCTGCCGCTGGCCGCGGTTCAGGCGGGCCATCAGGTCCGGCGGCTGCTCTGCCACCCTGGCCATCACCGTTTTGGTCTGTCCATCCCGGATCAGTTCAACGGACAACTCAGAACCGATTTCGGCCTCGGCCACCCGGTTCATCAGAGCATTCACGTCGCGCAGATCCGTATTGTTGAGCTTGCGGATCACGTCACCGTGAATGATCCCGGCCTGGTCGGCAGGCGATCCCGGCGTAACGTCGGTGACCAGCGCGCCCCGGGTGCCGTCCAGCTTGAACTGTTCGGCGATTTCTTTCGTCACCGGCTGGATACTCACCCCCAGGTAACCACGCACGACCCGCCCTTTTTTGATGATGCTGTTCATCGCACGACGCACCACGTTTGACGGAATGGCGAAACCGATTCCCTGGTTGCCGCCGGATTCAGAATAGATGGCGGTGTTAATGCCGACCACTTCACCACGAATGTTCACGAGCGGACCGCCGGAATTACCCGGGTTGATGGCGGTATCGGTCTGGAAGAAATCCACGGAACTGTCGCTCATGGCGCGTCGATCCTTGGCGCTGATGATGCCCTGGCTGACGCTTTCCTCCAACCCGAACGGATTACCGATCGCAAAGACAATCTGGCCGACGTGCACCTGCTCGGAATCGCCCAGCGGCAATGGGCTCAGGTTCGGTAAATCGACTTTAAGCACCGCCAGGTCCAGCTGCGAGTCAGTGCCGATGATCCGGGCCTTGGCCTCGCGGCCATCGTTCAGTTGGACGGTAACATCGTCCGTGCCGTCCACCACGTGGTTGTTGGTCACGATATGGCCTTCCTTGGACACAATCACGCCCGAGCCGAGGGAGGTCACCTTCTGCTCGGCCTCGCCGTCCCGGCCGAACCGGCGGCCGAAAAAGAGTTCGAGGGGATCGATCGGCTGGCGGCGCTCGACCGTTTTGGTCGTTGTGATGCTCACGACGCTCGGCACCACCGCTTCGGTCACCTTGGCATACTCATCGTTGAGGCGCTGCAGGATGTCGATGGAATCCAGGTCAAGCTTGGGCTTCTCGGCCGGGGTGAACTTTTCGATCCGGACCTGGGATTGTCCGAGCTGTTTGGCTTGCCAGACGTAGATGAGCGAGATGCCCAGCGCCAGCAGCAGCACAAAGAACAAAAATTTTAAAAAACTCTTCATGAAATCAAAACCGGTCTGTCTAATTAGCCAGCCCGGTCCCCGTTTTACCAGTTTCCTCTATGACGCGCCGGAGCCGGGCAAGCCGGGGTGACCGGAGGTCGGGATCCTTGGTGGTAATTTCTTCGGCGATCCCTTTCGCCTGGTCAACTAACCGCCGGTCGGTCACGAGGTTAGCCAACCGCAGCGGCGGCAGGCCGCTCTGCGCGGTGCCAAGCAGGTCGCCGGGGCCGCGGATTCGCAGGTCCGCCTCGGCAATCTCAAACCCGTTATCGCTCTGCTCGAGAACCTGCAGTTTCTCCGCCGCCTCCGGGTCGGAACTTTCCGACAGCAGAATACAATAACTCTGATGTTTGCCGCGTCCGATCCGGCCGCGCAGCTGGTGCAGCTGGGCCAGGCCGAAACGTTCGCTGTTCTCGATGACCATCACCGTCGCGTTAGGCACGTCGACGCCTACTTCCACCACGCTGGTGCAGATCAGCACCTGGATGTTTCCATTTCGAAAACCGTTCATCACCCTTTCCCTGTCGTCAGGGGCCAGCCGGCCGTGTAAGAGTCCGCACCGGGCCGGTGCCACCAATTTCTCCCAACGCGCGAATTCAACCGTCGCGGCTTTGGCCGAGATGTTTTCGGACTCGTCGATAACCGGGTAAACGATGTAAGCCTGACGGCCCGCCGCAAGCCGTTCCTGGATAAACAAAGCCGCCTCGGGGATCTTTTCCGAGGACCGAACCCGGGTGATGATCGGTCGGCGGTTCGACGGTTTTTCGTCCAGCACGGAAACGTCGAGGTCGCCGTAAACCGTCATCGCCAGGGTTCGCGGGATCGGCGTAGCCGTCATCACCAGCAGATCGGGCACCGGGGTGCGCTGCAATAGTTTGGCCCGCTGCAGGACGCCGAATTTGTGCTGCTCGTCAATGACTACCAACCCCACGTTTTCCAGTTCGTCCAAGGCGAACAGAAGCGCGTGGGTGCCAATCACAATATCGGCGCGGCCCTCCAGTTCCAGGAACGAGAGCTCCTGTTTGTTGCCGGTCCTCAGGGCTACCTTCAGCTTCAACGGCGCCAGCCATGTCAGCAGGTTACGGTAATGCTGCTCTGCCAGCACCTGGGTCGGCACCATGAGCACCGCCTGAAAACCGGCCTCAACCGCGTGCAACATCGACGCGATCGCAACCAGCGTCTTGCCCGCACCGACATCGCCCTGCAACAACCGGTTCATCATTCGTTCGCTCGCCAGGTCCCGGTAAACGTCGTCGATCGCCCGGCGTTGCGCCTTGGTCGGCTCGTAAGGCAGCAGGTGCAAGAACCGCTCGACCAGGTCCCCCGACGCCGCGTGAACCTTTCCTTCCAGGGCCATCGTGAACCGGCGCCGCCGTGCCACCACCGTCTGCATCGACACGAGTTCCGCCAGCGCCAGTTCTTCCCGTGCCGCCGTCCATTGCGCTTCATCGCCGGGAAAATGGATCTGACGGTAGGCGCTGCGCTGATCCAGCCTGAAGGCCGGATGCGGCAGCACCGTCCCGGAACTGGTATCGGCAAGTGCATTCACGGCCGCAAACATCAGGGCACGCAACGCCCGCTGCTTCACGCCCTCCGTCAACGGGTAGATCGGCGTGATCCGGTCCAGGTGGATCCGGTTCTCATCATCCGCCCCGGCGTCAATAACCTCAAACTCCGGGTGATCGATGTAGATCCGGTTTTTGAACTCCTTTGGGCGTCCGTACACGATCAGTTCCAGGCCGTCGGCCAGCACCTTCTGAATGTAGGGTTGATTAAACCAGCGGCAGGTCAGACGGCAGCTCAACGCAGTCGACCCGCCTTCTTCCAGGATCACCTCGACGATCTTGCGCCCGCGCACAAAACGGCCGGACACCTTCTTAACCACCCCCCGCAGGCAGACCGGCTGCGGGGTTGCGCCGTTCGGGAATCGGGGAAACCGGGTCCGATCCTCGAGCCGGCGCGGGTAATGCTCGAGCAGATCGCGCCAGGTACGGATTCCGAGCCGTTCGACCGGCGCGCTCTTGCTCTTGACCAGGGTGTACCACGCAAGATCCGTGAGCGGTTGATCCAAAACGTCGGTCATACCTTGAAAATGCCACAAGCCGAAAAATGCCACGAATGCCACAAGTGAAGAGGGCATCGCGGCATCGCTTTACCCGGCACGCGGCACCCGCCACTTCTGCATTTGTGGCATTTTTCCGCTTGTGGCATTTGTGACATTCCTACCCGCCGCATGGCTCCGCGCCGCGGATGGCTTCGACCTGAATCTGCGGTTCGACACGGCCCAGGTACTCGTTCGCTTCCAGGTAGAAAGCTACATCCCAGGGCGGCGGCGGCAACAGGGCTTCGGCCCCATTGAAATGGATCGCCCGCAGAACCTGCCCGTGGTGGCGCAGCTTCAACAAGCGATGTTTAGCCTTCATGACGCGCGGTTGCTCCGCCGGCCACACCTCGGGCAGGCAAAGGAGCGGCTGCGGGTTACCGATCCCGAAAGGCTGGAGTAGTTCGTGCGCCTGCCAGAGGCCGTTCTCAAGGTCGCACCCGTCCACGGTCGACGTGACCTTCAGCACCGGGCGCAACTGCTCATCGTCCAGGCTTGCCCGGGCGATCCTGAGAAACTGCGCGCTGAAACGGTCCAGGGCGTCGAAAGGAAGGCTGAGACCCGCCGCCATTTCATGCCCGCCATAGGCCGCGAGGTGTCCGGCGCATTGTTCCAGCGCCTTGACCAGCGAGAATCCTGAAATGCTGCGGCCGCTTCCCTTGCCGGAACCATCCTCGCCGAAGCCGATGACCAGCGTCGGCCGGTGGAACCGGCGGGCCAGACGCGAAGCGACGATGCCGACCACGCCCGGATGCCAGCCCTTGGCTCCCACCACGATCGCGGCCCGCTCCAACGGATCGCCATCCGCGGTGGCCAGCTCCAAAGCCTGCCGCAAAGTGGTTTCTTCAATTTTCTGGCGCTCACGATTCTGGAGATCGAGCTGCCGGGCCAGCCGGCCGGCTTGAATCGCATCATCGCAGAGCAACAGGTCCAACGCGTCCGAAGCAGCCCCGAGGCGTCCGGCTGCATTGAGGCGCGGACCCAACCGGAACCCGACGTGGACCGGCCGGATTGCCGCAGGGACCGCCGCCACCTGTTTCAACGCCTGCAGCCCGGCCCAGCGCGTGCATTCGAGCTGCTGCAGGCCGGCAGCAACCAGGATCCGGTTCTCTTCTATCAAGGGCACCAGGTCGGCCACGGTTCCTACCGCGACCAGGTCCAGGCAGTCCTTCAGGTCGAACCCGGCCGGCCTGCGTTCTCTCAGCAGGGCATGACAAAGCTTGAACGTCACCCCTGCCGTGCAGAGATAACGAAAAGACGCCCCGGCGCCGGGATCCTTCGGATTCACGAACGCGGTACACCGCGGCACGCCATCGTTCGTCTCATGGTGATCGATGACGATCACCTCGACTCCGGCCGCCTGCAGCTCAGCAATCTGCGCGGCCGCACTGGTGCCGCAGTCAAGCGCGATCAGTAGCTGCGGCCGATGCGCTTCAAGGCAGCGCCGCACCCCTTCCCGCGTCAGACCGTACCCTTCCTCCACCCGGTGCGGAAGAAAGCGTCCCGGCTCGATCCCGTAGGCTCGCAGAACCCGCGTCAAGAGCGCGACCGAGGTAACCCCGTCCACGTCGTAATCGCCGTACAACACGATTTTCCGACGTTGATCAACAGCGCGAAAAATGCACCCAACGGCCTCCTTGATGCCGGGCAAGAGCACCGGATCGCTCAGGTTCTTCAGCCGCGGATGAAGGAAACGGACCGCGGAATCCGGTTCCGCCGACCCGACCCGGACCAGAAATGAAGCCAGAAACGGCGCGATCTTCAGCTCGTCGGCCAGGGCGGCCGCAGCCCGTTGATCGGCTGCGCTGGGAAATCTCCACCTCGGCGTCATCCACACCGAGTGTCGAGTGCCGGGTGCCGGGTGTCGAGTAAAATGCCGCGGATCGGGCGGGCACGGCGGGTTTGGCGGGCACGGCGACAGAGTTCACACGGCGAACACGGCGAGCCACGGCGAACACGGCGGAAAGACTAAATCATCCGCAGAACACGCAGAAGCACGCAGAAAAGAGGAAACATCCACAGATTGACACAGATTAAGGTCACACGGCGGCAACTCCAAGGTTGACACTCGCACCCAACCCCCAGGATGCCGCTCCGAACTCCGAACTCCGAACTCCGAACTCCGAACTCCGAACTCCGAACTCCGAACTCCGAACTCTTCCCCCTTCTTCCTCTTCCCGCCGTGGTCGCCGTGGCTCGCCGTGTTCGCCGTGTGAACTCTTACGTTGTGCCCGCCCTCCTCGCTGTGCCCGCCGTGCCCGCCGTGTGACCGTGTGACCGAACTATTTGACGGCCCGGCCCTTTGCTGCTAAGGCTCTTCCTGCAATGCGCTACGCGAGCCTTCAGCTCCGGCTTCCGGATCTTCTCCTCCTTGGGAGTGGCGCCCCGAACCAT
>JAFBAP010000025.1 GCA_019247695.1 Verrucomicrobiota bacterium
GATGAAGACCAGCAGCAGGTCGGGGCGGCGGCGCTCGATTTGTTCTAATGCGGCGGCGTAGGCGGCCTTGCGCCAGCCGTCGAGCGGGTCGCTTAAGGGCAGCCAGTCGCCGAGCTTTTGGAGCCGGGCCCGTTGGAGCCGTTGGCGGGCCTTACCGGTTTGGGGCACCGGGATGGCGAGGTGGCGGGTGCGGGGCAAGGGGCTGCTGCCCTGGGGGGCGATGACGGTGATGTCCCACCGGGAGGCCAATCGGCCCAGGATTTCCTGCATACGGTTAGCCATGGGCGTGACCTGAGGCGGAAATTCGTAGCAGACGGCCAGCAGAGAGGGTTTGTCCAGGTCGTAACCCTCACGAGGGGCTTGCAAGGTCCTCAGCGTAAAATCCGTTATTGCGGGAGCGTGCATAGGTTCTGGAGTCAAGCCGGGAAATCTGCCGTCGAGTGGTAGTCCGTTACTATGTTCCCACCTCGGGAATTTCTCTTTTGGGCGGATTTCCAAACGAGCCATTGCCGAATAACCAAGCTCCCGTAACAGGTGAAAGAGACCAAGGCTCGGATCCCGTCCAGACTCAACACTCCAAGAGGATGTGAGAGATCCAAAAACGGCATGGCTACTGCCTGGCATGTGATCTCCAGCAGCGGCGTGATCCACAAGTACTGGACCCAGCCGCGCGCGTAGAGAATCAGTTGAGGTAGACCTGCGAAAATCCAGCCGCAGCTAACGGCGGCAAAACAGAGTAGCTCGCAATGCAGATGCTGGTAGTTAGGTCCCAGGATCCAGAGAATTCTGGCACTCGTGATGAAAATCACGATGAAGGTTGCTAGTGCCATGGCGACGGCAAGCCCCAGCGCGGCAACAGCTTTTTTCCAAAGGTCCGGGCCTAGTTGGGCGCGCGACAGTTTGGGTTCGATCACCTTGGAGAGCAGGGCTTGCGGAATGGCAGACAAAAGGCTGATACGGGTCAGCGCACCCAGGTCGGCTACCGACGAAGTTTTCCCGAACAGGCTGATCATTGCCATCCCGATTTGCGCTTGGAAGACGCTTGAAAGCGTAGAAGGCAGGACATTGACGTTGAGGCGGGTTAGCCGCCGGCCGATTTCGGGGTCAGGCGGCGTGTGGGGATCGGTGTAGGTTCGCGCGGTTTTTCCGATAACTTGTTTAACCACGAAGGCGGAGAGAAACACCGAGCTTAAGAGGGCAGTCGTGGCGTTGAGAGCACCGGTAAGAATCAGAAGTCCGATGGCTCCCATGCGCAACAATCCTTCTGCGAGGGCAGCTCGTTGTAGAAAGTTGTAGCGCCCGGATAAACGTACCGGGGTGCTGAATACCTGACGGTTGAATTCAACCGTCAGGACCCCCAGCGCTAACAAGAGCAGCAAACCGGTGCTCCAGAATGGGCAGCCGTTTTTAATCAGAAGGTAACCGAAGATGGGCAGGGCAACGGGTGCAGCTCCCGCCAGCAGCCTGCGCCGGTAGCGCATCGCCGAGGCAGCCAGCGCCCCCATCCGGGAGCGATCGCCGAGGTATTGGCCACCCATCGAGGTGAGCCCGGTGCCGATCCCCATAAGTGTGAAAACGCCCAGGGTTCCCTGGAGATTGTTTGCAAGGGCGTACCAGGCATAATGCTGCTTGTCCATGTTGTGGACGACCAGCACAGAGGCAAGCACAGAGCAGGCTTGGCAGGCGATTTCGAGGCCGAAAAACAACGTTAGCATGCGGCTCCAGCCGAGCAGCTTACTTCGGAGGACTGACTGTGGCGCAATGGGACCAGGTTTCCCGGATAGGATCGGCATCGGGTAGGTGTCCTCCTCAGGAACTGCAGTTCAGGGGCCGCAACCGTTCTCGCCGATCGAGAGCGGTCAAAGTCGACGCGGGCTTAGCGGACCCGCTTGATGGTTTCGGCATCCTTTCCGTCACGTTCACGTCATGTTTGATGGTGATTGAGCGGGACCAGCGCGGGTGCCGGCCCTGCAGAACCGGGCGGCGACAACGGCGTTGCGCTCACGTGGATTTATCGGCGCTCTGCTTCACTCCTTAAGAGGCATGTGGGAAAAGTTTGGCCTCCGGTCACACGGCGGGCGCGGCGGGTTAGGCGGGCACAACGACTGAGTTCACACGGCGAACACGGCGGAACACGGCGACCACGGCGGGAAGAGGGGAGAGTTCGGGGTTCGGAGTTCGGAGCGGAAGAGAATGCCACACATGAAGCGGGTGCCGGGTGTCGGGTGGGAGAGACGCTATATCCGTCGTGCGCCCCCTAATCTGTGTCAATCTGTGGATGTTTTCTCTTTTCTGCGTTCTCTGCGTGTTCTGCGGATGATTCCTGTTTTCCCGCCGTGTGCCGCCGAAATATAGGACCCGGCCCTACGGCTGCTCCGAACGCTGAACTCCGATCTCCCCTCAATCTGTGTAATCTGTGTAATCTGTGGACCGCTTAACCTGGGGATCGAGGAAGGCGAGGAGCCGGGCGGTGACGTTAGGCCAGCCGAAGACGGCGTCGTGGCGTTGGCGGATTTCTTCGGCTGAGGGGGGCTGGGCGATCAGGTCGAGGGCGTTCTGGGCGTAAACGTGCGGTTGATTGGGGGCGCAAAGTTTGATTCCGGCCCAGGGTGGGTCCACCAAAAGGCCGTCGGTCCAGCGGGTCACGGTGGAGCAGACGGGCACCCCGTGCTGAAGGGCGGTGATGGCCGAGCCGCGCCGGGTGGAAAGCCCGTCCGCGAACGGGCCCAGCATGACGTCCATGGCCCGGATCCGAAGCGCGGCTTCTTCAGGGGGCAAGGGGCCTTCATCACGAAGATTCAGCTCCGGGCACTCGGCCCGGAGGGTCCGGCCGCCTTTGCCGACCGACAGGAGGATGGTGTCGGGAAAACGGCGCTGGACGGCTTCGGCCGCGACCCTTACCAGCCGGGATAGTTTGCTGACGTGACCGGAGCCGAACGCGCCGAGCACCTTGGTCTCCGGATCGATGCCTAAACGTTGACGTGCCTCTGCTTTGGAAAATGGGCAGCACGGGAGGTTGGATCCGACCGGCAGGTGAATGCAGACCGCCCGGGGTGTGCAGGCGTGGACCTGGCCGATCCAACGTTCGCTGGAAACGAAGATCGCGTGCGCCAGCCGGGTCAGGGCCAGGAATTGAGGCCATTGCCAAAGGCGCATGACGGTGAACTTCCAGGGCCACGCCGGGACGTACGTTTCGTGGAACATGACCGCGATGCAGGTGCGGGAGCGCCGGCGAATGGCCGTCAGGGCCTCGATCAGCCAGGGGTTGAAACCTCGGGGGCCGAACCCGAAAGGGTTATACTGGACCACGAGCCAATCGAGGTCAGGCGCCAGGTGATCCGCCAGGGACCGGAGGGTGGCGGGCCGGTCGGGGTCAAAACAGCGCGTGACGGTGATCCCGGCGCTTTCCAGGCCGGCAGCGGTCGCGTCAAGGCTGCGGGGTAACGCGTCACCGGCTTCGAGGCGCGCTTCGGAGGTCAGCACCTGAACGGGACATCCTTGTTGTGCAAGCTCCCGGCTCAAGCGCCAGGTGTAGTCACCGATACCGTCAATCCGGGGCGGGAAACCGCCGCAGAGCAACCCGAACCTGGCTGCAGCCGGGGCGGGCGACTCGGGCAGCGGCAGTCCATTAAATACGGCGGTGGGAATCGGCCCGGCTTCCTCTGGGTCCGGTCTCGCTGAGGGGGTGAGAAAGCAATCCTTAAAGGCGCTATCCATAGCAAGACGAATAAGTTCAGATAATTAACATAATTTCCAGGTAAATACCCAATTTTCTAAAGATTTTTGCGATCAGGCCGTTGCTCACTCGCAATGCACCGGTCCCTCAGGCCGGCCGGACAGGACAAAAAATTTATGACCAGACTGATCAAGGAGAAGTTGCGCGCGTTGGGGGTGGGCCTGGTGATGTTGCCCGCCGTGGCAGGTGTGGCCCAGACCGCACCGGAACACCAATCGGCCGAACACCATTCCTCGGCTGCGCATCAGGCGCTGATGGCCCAACTGGGGGGCAAAACCATCGCGGCGGCTACGCCGCAGGAGCTTGGGCGGGCGGTCAGACAGGCCATTCAAGCGAATCCCAAGCTGGCGAAAGCGCTCGTACATGATGTCTACTCCCAGTTGGGAGTCAATGACGGTCGAAAAGCCCTGGCCGTTATCGACGCGGTGCAGTCCGTGGTGCCCGCAAGCGAGCTGGCCCAATACGTCCGGATCGCGGTTGAAGCGTTGTCGACGCAGGTGGTGGATGGTGAGGGCATGACGGTGCGTATGGTCATCGGACCGTTGCTTACCAATGAAGCGGCGGCGTTGGAGCCGTCGGAAGCCACCGCGATCTCAAATGCCGTCGGCTCGCTGTTCTCGTCAGCGGGTGGAGGAGGCGCGGCGCCCCTCAACCTGCAAGGACCGGCAGGAGTAAGCAACCCGGCTAACTTCTCCAACAGCGGCGGAAGCGTTAACTCCCCGTCCAGCTAGTAACGGGTAACGGGTAACGGGTAACGAGTAACGGGTAACGGGTAACGGGTAACGGGTAACGAGTAACGGGTAACAAGTAACGGGTAACGGGTAACGGGTAACGGGTGGCCCGGACGCGTAATCTTACCAGGTGGAAACCAAGGATGCGTAACTGAGGATTGGAGACGAGTCACGGACAGGTTGCTTTCCGGCAACTCGCTACCCGTTACTCGCTACCCGTTACGCACAACGGAGTGACAGCGTGAGTGTTTCATGCCGGATTTGTTTCCTGGATCAGTCCGGGGAGTTGGGCGGAGCGGAGCTCTGCCTGGCGGACTTTGCGGAATTTGCGCGGCACCGCTCTACGGTAGTCCTGTTCGGGGAAGGACCGTTCGCGCAGGTGTTGCGGGAGCGGGGCGTCGACGTGCGGGTGGTTCCATTGCCGGGCAGCGCGGCCGGCGTCAGTAAATCATCCGGGCCATCAGCCTGCATCAGGGCGGCTTTGGGCCTTTTGCCTTTTCTGTGGCGGGCCGGCCGGATCGCGCGGGGCCACGACCTGTTGTACGCCAACACGATGAAGGCGCTGGTGGTGGCGGCCGCGCTGAGCGTTTTGCTGCGCAAGCCGTTCTGCTTTCACCTGCACGACGTGCTGAGCGCCTCACATTTCAGCGCCGTCAACCGCCGGCTGGCGGTTTTTCTGGCGGACCGGGCCGCGCTGGTGGTGGCCAACTCGCAGGCGAGCGCCGAAGCTTACCGCGCGGCAGGAGGCAGGAATCCCAGGCTGCACGTTTTGTACAACGGCTTTTGCCTTGAACGGTTCTCGCCGGTTGCGCCCGAGTCAGCCCGGCAGGCGTTGCCGTCAGGGCTGCGCGGCGATTTTCCGGTGATAGGCCTTTTCGGGCGGGTAACCCCATGGAAGGGACAACACGTGCTGATCGAGGCGCTGGCGCTTCTGCCCGGGGTGCACGCGTTGATCGTCGGTGACGCACTTTTCACGGAGGACGACCGCCGTTACCGGCAGGAACTGGGGGCGCTGGCGGAGCGGCTTGGGGTCAGGGAACGCGTCCACTTCACCGGGTTTTTACCGGACATCCGGCCGCTGGTGTGCGCCGTGGACGCGGTCGTGCACTGCTCGGTTGCGCCGGAACCGTTCGGCCGGGTGGTGGTTGAGGCGATGCTGCTGGGGCGGCCGGTGGTGGCGGCCGGTGCGGGTGGGGTGCTGGAACTGGTCCATGAGGGCCGCACGGGGCTTTTGACCGAGCCGGCCGACGCGCGCGGTCTGGCCCGGGCGATCCGTTCGCTTTTGGACAACCCGGACCGCGCGCAAGCCCTGGGGCGGGCCGCCCGTGAGGAAGCGCGGGACCGTTTCGGCCTGAAGGGGATCATCTCCCGTTGGAACGCATGGATGGAAGGTCTGGCCGCCGGCGCCGACGCCGGTGCCGGTCAGGAGGAATTGCGATGCGCCTAGCCCTGGTCCACGATTACCTGATCCAGATGGGCGGGGCCGAACGGGTCGTCGCCACGATGGCGGACGCATTTCCCGAAGCGCCCCTTTTCACGAGCGCCGCAGACCGGGAACGTTTACTGTCACCGCTGGATCAGCGCGAGATCACGACCGCCCGGTGGCTGGAACGGACCCCGGGCCTGCGCCGGCATTTCAAGAAGTATTTCATGTTTTATCCGGCTGCGTTCCGGTCCCTGGGCCGGGTCGACGCCGAGGTGGTCTGGATCAGCAGCAGCGGTTTTTCCAAATGGATCCGGACGCGGCCCGGCGCGGTGACCGTGTGCTACTGCCACACGCCCCCGCGTTTCTTCTGGGAGCCGGACGAATACTTGCAGCACGAGGTCAGCAACCCGCTCCTGCGCACCCTGGCGAAAGGCGGGCTCGCGGCCTTGCGCCGGGCGGACTTTGCCCGGGCCCAGCGGATCACCTATTTCGTCGCCAACTCCCGGTGCGTGCAGAGGCGCATCCGGGAGTTTTACCGGCGGCATTCGGAGGTGATTCATCCGCCGGTGGACGTTGACCGGTTTGAGGTCTCCCCGGTGGCCGGCGACTATTACGTGGTGTTGTCGCGCCTGGTCGGCTACAAGCGGGTCGACCGGGCGGTGGAAGCTTTCAACCGGCTCGGGCATCGGCTGATCGTGATCGGCGACGGTCCGGATCGCAAACGCCTGGAGGCGTTGGCCGGGCCGACGGTGGAATTTTACGGCCGGGTGAATGATGGGGAAGCGCGCCGCCTCCTGGAGAGTGCGCGAGGCCTCATCTTCCCCGGCCGTGAGGATTTCGGGATCGCGCCGGTCGAAGCCCAGGCTTGCGGCAAGCCGGTGGTTGCTTTCGGGGCCGGGGGCGCCCTGGAAACCGTCATCGACGGGGAAACGGGCGTACTGTTCTTCGAGCCTACCCCGGAGGCGCTGGCGGACGCCGTGCTGCGCTGTGACCTTATCGATTGGGATTTTTACCGGATCCGGCGTAATGCCGAGCGTTTCGCCCGCCCGGTGTTTTTGCGCCAGATGTCGGACTTTCTCGCCCGGGTAGGCGCCACGTCGCGCCGGCAGGAGACGCCGGCGGAAGCAGCGGCGTAACCGGGCTCAACCTTATGCGAAACGACAATTTTTCACCTTATGCTTTCGCATCGTGTCCGAGGCCTGAATAACGTTTATTACTGCCTGCTGGCGGGTATCCTGACGGTTTGCTTCTGGCTTTACCTCCTCGGCCTGGGAGGAACGCTGGGCCGCTACGCGGGGTACAATTACCAGCAGTACATCATCTATAACGTGGCCGGGGTCGTTGCCCTCGCCATGATGGCGTTTCGTACGCAGGTCCGGCACGGCTACACGCTGGCTTGTGATCCCTGGAGCAATCACCGCGTCGCGTTTCTTAACTCGTCGGCGGTCGGGGTGGCGATCCTGCTGGTGCTGGCGGCGACAAAGGATTTTTCCATTTCGCGCTTCTTCGTCTTCACCTTCCTGCCGTTGCTGTACGCGGCGTTCTTCTTTTGTCACCGCTTCGTACCGGGGATTTTGCTGCGCCGATTTTTCCGGCGACATTACGTCCAGCGGGGGCTGCTGGTCGGTTGCCTGGAGGAGGCGGAGACGATGACGCAATGGCGTGCCCAGATGGCGAGCCTGGGAGTGGAGTTCGTCTGTTTTTCCGACGATTCATGGCATGAGGCGCAAGGAAAGGAAGGCGCATTGGCTTCGCTGGAGCGCGTGGTCCGGCGCCAGCGCATCGCGCACGTCGTGTTGCTTGGGTTGCCGGAAAACCGGGCGTTTGTCCAAGGCCTTTCGGCGATCTGCAACCGCCACGGTTCGCGGTTGCTGGTGGTGAATGGGTTAAGCGATTATTTCGGGCGGCCGGTCACCCACTCGAGCCTGTGCGGCATGGACGTCATCGACGTCATGGAAGAACCGCTGGAGAACCCGCTGAATCGCCTGTGCAAACGGATCATCGACGTCGCCCTGGCCCTGCCGGTCGTCGCCTTCGTCCTGCCGTTGCTGATCGTGGTGGTCTGGATCGTGCACCGTCTGCAATCGCCCGGCCCCCTCTTTTATCGCCAGACCCGTTCGGGCCGTTGCAACCAGCCATTCCGGATTTTCAAGTTTCGCACGATGCACGCGGCGCGCCGGGGACAGGGGCGTCAGGCAACCCAGGAGGATGCGCGGGTGTTTACCTTGGGGCGTTTCCTGCGGCGGACGAGCCTGGACGAAATCCCGCAGTTCATCAATGTCCTGCGGGGCGACATGAGCGTGGTCGGTCCCCGGCCTCACATGGTGATTCACAACCGCAGGTTCTGCCAGGCGATGGCGTCCTACCACGTCCGGGCGTTCGTCAAACCCGGGATTACGGGGGTGGCGCAGGTCCTGGGTTACCGCGGGGAGGCCAAGACCGATGCCGACATCGAGGCGCGGGTAAAGCATGACCTGGAGTACATCCAGCACTGGTCGATCTGGCGCGATATCCGGATCATCCTGGAGACCGGCCGGCAGGTCTTTTTCCCGCCGAGAACCGCCTATTGAGAGGGGCAGTGATGTTCGGGGTTCGGTCACACGGCGGGCGCGACGGGTTTGGCGGGCACAGCGGAAGAGTTCACACGGTCACACGGCGGCCGCAGCGGGTGTGGCGGGTGTGGCGGGCACAACGACTGAGTTCACACGGCGAACACGGCGGACCACGGCGACCACGGCGGGAAGAGGAAACGGGTCGGAGTTCGGAGGTCGGGGCTGGGAGCCCGGCTCTGCCGCCCGGGATCTGTACATGGTTTTAACAGATTCGGAAACGCAGCCGTCGGCAACGACCCCGCGGCCCGGGCCGCCGGGCGCCGTTTTGCAGAACTTTTGGGTTGAGGGCCCGCGCTGGGCGCTGCTGGGCGTCGTCCTTGCGGCCCCGTGGGTGTACGGAGCGACGCGCCCTTGGGCGAGGCTGTGGCTCACCGAGGTGCTGCTCGGTCTGACCCTCTGGTTCGTCGCCGGACGCGTGGTTGTGCGACGGTTGCCCCGGATTCATCGGGCGGCGGCGTTGTTTACGCTGCTGCTCCTGCTGCAGGGTTGGGGCATGGCCTGGAACGCCAGGCAGCGATTCCGGCCGGAGGTGTTTGCCTTTACCACGGTGCCGAGTCCCGTGCCTTGGTTGCCGGGTGTGGTCGACGCCGGGATTGTGCAGGAGCGGCTGGCGCTGGTTACCGGGTTGGTGGGCGCTTTCTGGGTGGCAGGCGACCTCGCGTTCCATGCCCGGTGGCGAAAACGGTTCTGGACGGTGCTGGCCCTGAACGGGGCGGGCATCGCCGCCCTGGGACTCGCCCAGCGCATCACGGGGGCCGAGGGAATTTATTGGGGATCGCCCGTGGACACCGGGGCGACGTCATTTTTCGCGACGTACCGTTACCACGCGAACGCGGGGGCTTTCCTGAACCTGACTTTGCCGTTCCTGATCCTGAAAGCGGTACAGGTTTTTGGCAGGTTATCCGGAGCCGGCCACCGGCATTACGGGATCCGCTCCGGCGAACCGTGCGTAATCGAAAGCCGGTGGCGCAGGCTGGCCAACCTGCTGGAACGGGTGTTTCTGCCGGCGGCGGCACTGGTGACCGCGGCCGCGGGTTTCGTGAACGTGTCAAAGGCGGCCATGGCAATTGAGATCCTGCTCCTCGGGGCCGTCCTCATTTTCTGGTCGCTCGGCCGGGCCGGAAAAGGATTAGGCCGGCGGGAACTTGCGCTGGGCACGTTGCTCGCCGCCCTGGCCGGAGGAGTCATCTGGGCTTTCGGCTTTGAGGTTTCCTTACACCGGTGGCAGGAATTCCTGGCGGATTTCTCCTCCAACCCCCGATACCTCGTGGATGAGATCATCGTCCGGCGGGTTTTGAGCATCTCGGGATGGTGGGGCTTCGGCGCCGGGACTTTCCGGATCATTTTTCCGTTCTTCACCAGACCGTGGGGCGACCGGGTCGGGGGCGTCTGGGAGTACGCGCACGAGGATTACCTTCAGACCCTGGTGGAATGGGGCTTTATCGGGGCGGCGCTTTGGGCAGCCCTCTTCCTCGGAGGCTGGGTGACGGCGGTGGCCCGCCGCACGCAAAGCAGGGTCGCCTGGCCTGAGTCGACCCGGCTCTTTTCGCTGGGTTGCCTGCTGTCCCTCACGGGGGTGGGGTTGCATGCCCTGGTGGATTTTCCGCTCCAGATCGCCTCCCTGGCGCTGTACACCGCGGTGGTGCTGGCGTTTCTCTACCACCTGCCCGCCGAACCGCTTGTCCGCAGAAAAAAGGCATCCGCAGGCAAAAACGAAATGATCCGCAGAACACGCAGAAGAACGCAGAAAAGGAACAAAACGTCCACAGATTACCCGGATTAACACCGATACTGGTCTTTACTCCCGGCGGGCGGCGGCTGATCGCGCGGTACTCCAAAGCCGGGGGCAAATAACCATCCCGGGGTGGAGGGTGACATGCCTTCAATTTTTCTAATCTGTGTTAATCTGTGTAATCTGTGGATGTTTTATTCCTTTTCTGCGTTCTTCTGCGTGTTCTGCGGATCATTTCGTTTTTATCTGAATCGGCGTGATCCGTGGATCAAAACAGCTCCGGCTCCTGGGGCCGGGTGGCTTTGGATTTGCGGCGTTGCGAGGGAGAAGGCTTGGGCTTGCGTCGCGTGGTTTCCCAGCTCTTGAGCAGGGCTTTGAGGCGATTAATTTCCTGCCGGGCGGAGGTGATGTCCTGTTTAAGCTCTTTTTTGAGCTGGGCTCCGAGCTTGTCGAGGTCCTTCCGGGTTGAGAATTGCCATCCGGGATGCTGCTGAGCCATCCTGATTTGATTTTTGACCGCCCAGAGGGCCACCCGGTGATTTTCGGCTTCGGCCCGCAATTCCCAGACGGTGGTTTGCTGGGGGGTCTCGATTCCGAGCGAGTATTCGATCCGCGCATAGACGGTCCGCAACCGGTCAAGGTCCCGGTTATGGTAGGCCGCTTGCAGTTCATGCCAGAGTTCCGTGGAGATCGCCGGATCAAGCTTCGGGTCGCGCCGGTCGGGGTGCAGGATACCGACCAACTGGCGGTACAACGTTTTAAGGTGCGTTTCGAAGCCGGGCGCATTTCGCGCCGGTCCGGGGAGGGTATCGATAAGCCAGGAGAGATCTTCACCGAACGCGTCCTTACTGAAGCGCCTGACCTCCTCCCGGAAAGCGGCGCGCGCGTCAGGCGGCATATTGTCATGCATAAAGTGCTTGAACTGATCCTTCATCGCCGCCTCGAACTCCGCCTCATCATCAGGATCAGCGTCTTCGGGTCCTTCCGGCTCCCCCGGTTCGCCGGCAGCCCGGCGCGCTTCCTCCACCCGGACCTGCGCGTACGCTTTCTGCGGGGTCATTCCTTCGAACCAGACGCGCTCCTGCACCTCGCCGATCACGGCTTCAAGCTGATTCAGTTCTGTTTCCGCCTCCCGCATTTCGGTCAACAACTCGCCGGCAATACCTGAGAACCACCGCAAGAAGGCCGGTTGTTCGGCGTTCAAGAAGCGATCCAGTTTTCGGGTTTCCCTTTCCAGGGCTTTGCGCTGGGTTTGAATCCGTCGAAATGCCGCTTTCCGAATCGCCTCGGTATTGAGCACGACGAGGGGACCTCGCCGTTTCTGCCGTCCCTGGCGGGGTGGTATCGAACGCGGGTGTCTCCCCGCTTTCCGCGGTTTGCGTGGCATCCCCTTTTTTCCACGACGAAGCCGACGGGTGCAAGCCGGCAATGGCGGTCAGGTTATAGTTACAAAGGCTCCACTCGATCAGAGGCAGGGAAATTTCAATTTTGAGGAATAATTGAAATTTTGAGGTTTACTTGACTGCACCCGATCGGCATACGTAAGAAAGCACCCGAAAGCAGGCCGGAATCGACCCCGTGAAACGCGTTGATGATAATTAAATCTTTTGAAACGGCGGCAGCGCTGCTGGTCGCCGGTTTGATTTTCACGTTTCCCCTATCAGTGCTGAGAGCGCAGGTGTCTCCTGCGCCGGCCACGAACCCGCCTGGCCAGGAAACGCCGGCGGCGGCCGGCGGCGGCGAGTTGCAAAGAATCCTGGTTACCGGCACGCTCATCCCGACGGCGGAAACCGAAACGGCGCTACCGATGACGACTTACGACTCGGCGGCGCTTCGCGCCACCGGTTCGACGGCGCTTTCGGACTTTGTGCGTTACATTCCATCCGACTTCGGGGCGAGCGGCAACCAGGCGCAGAACTTTTTCTCAAACACCAGGGTGGCTGAAGTCGCCCTGGGCTCATCGACGATTGACCTCCGCGGCCTCGGTGACCGGTACACCCTGACGCTGGTCAACGGAGTTCGGGTGGGCGCGCTGCGCGACGTCGGCCTGATCCCGCAAAATTTCGTTGACCGGATCGACATTCTCAAGGATGGCGCCTCTTCGCGCTACGGTTCCGATGCCGTGGGCGGGGTGGTAAACATTCTGCTGCGCAAGGCCTTGCCGAAAGGCGAATACGCCGAGTTTGACGTCGCCTACCAGAACACCACCTCCGGCGACGCCGGCGCGCTTAACGTGACCGCGTTGGGCAGTTACCGCGACGATAAAGAAGCCATTATCGCGGGCTACGACTATTACCATCGAAATGCGCTCTTTGCGCGGGACCGGTTCATCACCTCAAATTCGGATACCCGGCGCCTGGGCGGGGCGGACGAGCGTTCATCCATTTTCCCAGGTTCGATTTTCGTTCCCACCGGGACGGGAACGGCGCAATACACGACGGTAAACCCGTTCGTCAATCCGGCGAGCGGCGCCGATTACCGGCTCGACCTGGGTACTGCCAGCCCCTACGACGAATATAATCTGTTCCGCGACGTTCCGACGATGCCGTCGTACGAGCGCAACTCAGCGTACGCCTCGCTCGAGTACACGGTTGACCCCACCTGGCTGCACTTAACCGGCACGTTTCTCTACACCCGATCGCAGTTTAAGTCCGAGTTTGCGTCAGTGCCGGATTCCGACATTGCATTCGGCGGCGCGACGAACAGCCCTTACTACCCGCTCTTTGCGGACGTGCTGGGGCCGAGTCCGACGGTGAACTACCGTTCTTTTGAGCTGGGGCCGCGCGTGCAGCTTTGGACCAATGAAGTTTACCTTTTCCAGACGGGCGCCAGCGGACAACTACCTTCCTTCAACGAAAAAGTCTATTCGCCGATTCAGTGGGAAGTAAATTTCTCGAGCGAAGAAAACGGCGCCACTGAATACCATAAGGGCGGTTACCGCGACGCCGTTCTGAGCCAGGAACTCCTGAGCGGGGAATTTAATCCGTTTGTGTCGATCTACGGGCCGCGCCAGGGCACCGTCGTGGTCGGCGGGGTGCCTTACAGCTACAATAACGCTGCGGCGCTCGGGCAGGCAGCGTATGACGAAACGGAGCGTTTCCCGCAGACGTTACGGGTGATTGATGTCGACTTGCACACGACGCTTTTGCCGGACCTGCCCCAAGGGGGGCTCACCCTTGCCGCCGGTTACGAGTACCGCTGGGAGACCCTCGGCAGTTATTATGGGCCGTATTCCCTGGCCGGCGACGTGCCGGGATTCAACGCGGTCAGCTTTAACTTTCTCGATCGCAGCGAAACGGGAGCGATCTTCGGCGAGGGATTACTGCCCCTTATCACGCCCGAGATGAAAATCCCGGGCATTTACTCATTCGACGTCGGCGCCGCGGTCCGTTATGAGCGCACCTCGCAATCCGGACCGGACCCGCGCACGAATGGAGAGGGGTTCGTCGTGAGTCACTTCCACCAGACGGTCCCGAAAGTCACCTTGCGATACCAACCCATTCAGGACGTCACGTTGCGGGCTTCGTATTCGGAGGCCTTTCGCACCCCGGATCTGAATGATCAGTTTCTGGCCCAGGAGATCAGCTTTCCGGAGATTTTCAACCCCGGAACCGGAAGGATCGAGGAACCTTCGAATGGGGTTATCGTGGGCGGCAACCCCGATTTGAAACCGGAGACGGCCCGGCTCTATACCGCCGGGATCGTCTGGTCGCCCAAATTTGTACCGGGCACCCTGACGTTAAGCGCGGATTATTACGGCATCTACCAGAAGAACCTGGTCCTGATGGGTGACCCGCAACCGATCATCCAGGCCTACTTTTCTCAAGGTCTGTTCTCCAACCTGATCTCGTTTAACCCGGACGGAAGTTTCAACCAGATCAACGCGGTTGCCCTGAACGTTGCCAGCCGCGACGTCGAAGGCCTGGATCTGAGTCTGGTTTACCAGACGCCGCGGTTTGAATGGGGTCAGCTGACACTTAACACCGAGTGGAATTACACGCTGAAGTACAAGGTCCAATATTCCGCGGGCGCCCCGGTAACCAACTACCTGGGAAGGTATTCTGACCCGGGTAACGGGGATTTGTCCCCGGGAGCGATCCCGTACTGGAAAGGGTACGTCGACCTGGCCTACCAGCTTGGCGGGTTCGGAGCCGGGCTGCGAGTCAACTACGTCGGGGGGTATTGGGACGACCCCAACGCCATTCAGGTAAGCCCGCCGGAGCGAAAAGTGCGGGAATACACGACGCTGGACCTGCGGATTTCCTACGAGATCAAGAGACCTGAACCGATTGCGGCCGACAACCGTCTCACCGCTTCCTACGGGAAGGATGGCAAGGAGATCACCGCGCCGCCGGGCACGTACGGCAAGCCGTCGTGGTGGTCAAGGCTCCTGGGCGGCACGACCATCCAGGCCGGCGTCAACAACGTGTTTGACACCGAGCCCCCCTTTTCTGCCGGGGCGGCCGCGTCCCAATTTACGACGTACGACACCTCGCTTTACGACATTCGCGACCGCGTCTGGTACGTGAGCCTGCGCAAAGTGTTCTGAGCCAGCCCCGCGTTTTTGCGGGTTTACACCGTCCGGTTTGCGGGTAGGAGAAGGGGGTATGCAGCTTGAACAAGGGGCCCTCTCGAGGGCCAATGAATGGCTGGACAGCCTGGTATGTTACGTGCCCGGCAAGCCGGTCGAAGACGTCGCCCGGGACCTGGGGCTGGACCCGGGGCAGATCGTCAAACTCGCCTCCAACGAAAACCCGCTGGGACCGTCGCCGAAAGCAGTCGAGGCCATGCAGGCCGCGCTGCCCAAAGCCCATTTCTACCCGGATGGCGGCGCTTACCATTTACGTACGGCGATTGCCGGACGGTTCGGCCTGGACCTGGAAAATGTCGTCCTGGGCAACGGTTCAAACGAGATCATCGAATTTCTCGGGCACGCCTTTCTGCAGCCCGGTGACAACATCGTGGTCGCCCGTCACGCCTTCTCGGTTTACCGGATCATGGCGCATTTGTTTGGCGCGGAGACGATCGAGGTGGATGACCCCGGGTTCGTAGCCGACGTGGACGCGATGGCCGCCGCGGTGAATGCCCGAACCAAGGTCATTTACCTCGCGAATCCGAATAACCCCACCGGCACCGTGGTGGATGAAGCGCAGCTCGACCGGTTGGTGTCGCTCGTGCCTGATTCGGTGGTGATCGCCCTTGACGAGGCGTATTATGAATTCCTTTCCGGGCCGCCCGACACGCTGAAGTACCTCCGGGACCGCGATAACGTAATCCTGCTGCGTACGTTCTCCAAGATCCAGGGCCTGGCCGCTCTCCGCATCGGGTTCGGCCTGGCCCATCGCCGGCTTATCCAGCTTCTCCATAAGACGCGCCAGCCGTTCAACGTGAATGCGATCGCGCAAGCGGGCGCCCTGGCGGGTTTGCAGGATGACGAACACCAGGCGCGGACCCGGGAAATCACCGACCAGGGACGCGCTTTCCTGCAGGAAGAGCTTGCCCGCCGCGGGCTGGAGTTCGTGCCGAGTTCGGCCAATTTCATCCTGGTCAGGGTGGGCAACGGCCAGGACCTGTTTCAACGGCTCCTGCGGCGCGGCATGATCATCCGGGCGATGAATGAGTATAAATTGCCTGACTGGATCCGGGTCAGCATCGGCACCCCTGAACAGAACCGGCGGTTCATCGACGACCTTGACGCCGTGCTAGCCGCGCGACGTACCGGTTGATCCGCAGAGAACGGAAAAAGATCCGCAGAACACGCAGAGGACGCAGAAAAAGAGATGGGCCGGGCGAAATGGAAGAAGATGACGACGTTCTCTCTCGATCGCCGCAACGGGATCCGGAGACGTACCGAATTCTCGGGGCGGCATTCGAAGCCCAAAGGGAGTTGGGGACCGGTTTCCTCGAGCCTGTTTACCAGGAGGCGCTTGCCATCGAGCTCAATTTGTGCGGAATACCGTTTGAACGGGAGAAACCAATCCCGGTTTTCTACAAAGGCAGGCAGCTAGGTCACCCCTATAGACCGGATTTCCTCGTAGCCGGTCGAGTGGTGGTGGAACTTAAAGCCCTTGATGCCATCAGTAATCGGGAAGTGGCCGAGGTGCTTAATTACTTGAGAGCAGCACGGTTGGAGAAAGCGCTGCTGCTGAACTTCGGAACCACGCAGTTGCAGTTTCGCCGTCTCGTGCGCCAGCAGGTGACCAAAAATCAGGATTTTTCTGCGTGATCTGCGTGTTCTGCGGATATTTGTTTTCCCGCTGTGTGACCTAATCTGTGTAATCTGTGGACGATTTTAGTCTGTAATCTGTGGATAGTTTTCATCTGTGGAGGTTTTGTCGGACACGATTGCGGCGGTGGGGACACCGGCGGGTGAAGGGGCGATTGCGATTTTGCGCGTTTCCGGACCGGAATCGAAGCGGATCCTGGACGCCGTTTTCAAGCCGCGGTACGGCAAGGCGGTGACGCGGCCGCGTCACGCTTACTTCGGTGCGATCGGGGACGAGACCGGCGTTCTGGACCATGGCGTCGCGATCTGGTACCGGGCGCCGGCAAGTTACACGGGTGAAGACGTGGTCGAACTCAGCTGTCACGGCGGTTTACTGGTCGCGCAGCGCATCCTTGAACTGCTGTTGAGGAAAGGCGCGCGGCTCGCTGAGCCCGGCGAGTTTACCCGGCACGCCTTCCTCAACGGGAAGATGGATCTGACTCAGGCCGAAGCCGTCATGGACCTGATCCGGGCCCAGACTGACCTTGCCCTGCGCGCCGCCAACCAGCAGCTCAACGGCAACCTGGGTGCCGATCTGCTCGAATTGCAGGACGGGCTGCTCACCGTCCTGGCGCACGTGGAGGCTTACATCGATTTTCCGGACGAGGCGATTGATCCGGAGACGGCCGGCGCCCTGGCCGGGCGCGTGGAGGAGATCCGGGGACGCATCGATCAGCTGCTCGCCAGCGCGGAACAAGGCCGGATTCTCCGGCACGGTTTGCGTACGGTGATCTACGGGCAGCCGAACGTCGGCAAGTCAAGTCTGCTCAATTTATTGCTCGGGTTCGAACGGGCGATCGTGAGCGAGCTGCCGGGTACTACGCGAGACACCATCGAGGAGGTGATCAATGTGCAAGGTATCCCGGTGCGCCTGATCGACACGGCCGGGGCTCGACTGACCCAGGACGTCCTTGAACAGGCCGGCATCGACCGTACCGCCCGTGAGCTCGGCGATGCCGACCTGGTGCTCTGGGTGGTGGACGGCAGCGCGCCCCGGCCGGCCGGCCTCGCCCCGCCGGCGCAACATTACTTGTTGATCCTGAACAAGTCCGATCTCGGCAGCCATCCGGATTGGGACCGGGTGCCGGACGCGATTCGCTTTTCCTGCCGGGAACGCCGGGGGACGGATGCCTTGAGAAAGGCCATCTTCGGCTTTTTCCTGCACAGCGGCGGCGCCAGCAGCAGCGGCGAAGATTTTCGCATCGCCATCAGCGTGCGCCACCAGCGCTGTCTAACCCGCGCGCGAGGCGCCCTGGAAGAGGCGCTGACGAGTTTCCGCGAGGAAAACTCTCCCGAGCTGACTGCGGTGGAGCTCCGCGAGGCCCTGGACGCCATCGGCGAGGTAGTCGGCAAGACTGACACGGAAGATCTGCTGGGCAGGATCTTCAGCGAATTTTGCATTGGAAAGTGACGCGCCGGCCAGGACGCGGCGCCATTTTATCTTCCTTGGCTGACTCGTCCGTTCTGATCTAACAGTCTGGTGTGGATTGGTATCAGGACATCCTCCGGCCCGTTTTCTTCTGCCTTGATCCCGAGTTCGCGCACGATGTTAGCCTCCGGACGCTGCAATTTGCATCCCGGGCGCCGGGCTTGCTGCGATGGTGGTTTACCGGCAGCATCGCGCCCCGGCCTCGAAAGGTGTTCGGTCTAACCTTCCCTAACCCGGTGGGCCTTGCAGCCGGGCTCGATAAGAACGCTGCGGCCATTCCCGCCTGGGCCGCGCTCGGTTTCGGGTTTGCCGAGGTGGGAACCGTCACGGCGGAGGCCCAGCCCGGGAATCCGAAACCGCGGCTCTTCCGGTACCCTCAACATGAAGCTTTGGTGAACCGGATGGGATTCAACAACGACGGCGCGGGCGCCATCGCCGGCCGCATCCGCGCGGCACGGGGACGACCCTCCTGGCCCGGAATCCCGCTCGGCATCAACATCGGAAAAACCAAGGTCGTGCCGCTGGAGCAAGCAGCGGAAGATTACCTGCACTCCTTCAGGCTGCTCCGGGACCTGGGCGACTACTTCGTGCTGAACGTGAGCTCGCCGAATACGCCCGGGTTGCGAACCCTGCAGGAACGCCCGGCGCTCGGCGCCCTTTTCCGGGCCGTCCAGGCGGAGAATCCGGGCAAACCGATGCTGGTGAAGATCGCGCCGGACCTTGGTTTTGAGCAAATCGAGGATGTGCTCGCATTGGTGCAGGAACATGGATTGGACGGTTTGATCGCGACCAACACGACCCTCAATCACCAGGGGCTCGGCAGCGCCCAGGGAGAATCGGGAGGTTTGAGCGGGCGCCCGTTAGGCGGGCGTTCTTTGGAGATCCTGCGGTTTTTAAAGGCGCGCACGTCTATCCCGGTGATCTCTGCCGGCGGCATCATGGATACGGCCGACGCTCAGGCGAGGTTTGATGAAGGTGCGGACCTGATTGAACTCTATACCGGTTTTATCTACGGCGGACCGGCCCTGGTCCGGAGGATAGTCCGGCGCATTCGGTGATCGATCAAATAAGCGACTCAGTTAAGATAAAGAGCGAATTGATCAAATCGTAGCAACTGACTGGAACGCGACAGAAAATGGGAAGGCGCGCCGAAGCGCGCCTTCCGGTGACTGTTGGTTAATCGGTTGTTGGTTGTGGTTGGCTTCTATTTTTTGATTGAGATTAACGACGGCGAAAATCGCGGTCACGTCCACGGCGCGAATCCTTCGACCCGCCGCCACGCGAAGCGTCAGCCTGGAAGAACCGATCCTGGCGAGCTTCTGGCGGCCGCGCCTCGTTTACCGTCAGGGGACGATTATCGAGGGAGAACCCGTTGAACTTACTGATCGCTTCGCTGGCTTGTTCATCGGAACCCATCGTAACGAACCCAAACCCACGCGACTTGCCGGTGAGTTTATCCTGAATGATCTTTACATCAACGACCGTGCCAGCCTGAGCGAACAAATCCTGCAGATCCAACTCGGTGGTCGCGAAAGAAAGATTACCTACGTACAATTTAGCAGACATAAATGACTATAACCTTGGACGCCTCCTCGAGCAGGCACTAGCCCATGGTGGACCCAATCGCCAATGAGTCGAAACTCCTGACAATCACCCCGAACGAAAAGAAGTCAGTAATCGCGTACGGCATGAAGCCGCCGGTTTCAAGTTAATCTTTCCGGACGGCCCTAGAGAGAACCCCGGAAATGGGATCAGGAGGGTTCCGAGGTAAACCTCATTGAATTTCGCAGGCGGCCTTCACGAAACAACGGCCGGCTCGAGCACCGGAGCGGCCTGGGCGCCCGTTTCGGCCCGGTAATGGAATGCAACGGAGATCAATACGTCGGGATGCAGGCTTTGGTGCACCGGGCAGGTCCGGGCGGCGTTTTCGAGGGCGCTCCGGTGCGGATGGGAGGCCGGCAACGGCACATGGATATCGACGTGCAAGGTGCCGATCCGGCGTACCGGCTGCTGAACCATCTCCTTGGCGACGGTCACCCGGGTGCCGCGGAGGTCGATCTCGTGCCGGGCGGCGAAAATCCCCATGACCGTGACCATACAGGTCCCGAGCGCCGTGGCTACCAGGTCGGTCGGCGAAAACGACTCGCCTTTGCCGCCGTTGTCGACCGGTGCGTCAGTGATTAATCGGGTGCCGGAGGGACCGTGGACGGCCTGGGTGTGAAGCTGGCCCTGGTATTCAATCTCGATCGTGACCATGCAAGCATCATCGATCATTGATAACCGGCGATCAACCACGGGGGGTGGCGGGTGTCGAGTGTCGAGTGTCGAGTGTCGGGTGGCGGGTGGCGGGTGGCGGGTGGCGGGGCGATCACGGGTCCTGTAACCCGAAAAAGGCGCGTGCGGTGGCCGTGGTTTGCTCCGCCACTGCTTCCAGGCTGATGCCGCGCGCCTGGGCGATGGCTTCAGCGGTGGACCGTACGAACGCCGGTTCGCAACGTCTTCCCCGGAAAGGGACGGGCGCAAGGAACGGGGCGTCGGTTTCGATCATGAATTTGTCGAGGGGAAGCTCCGCTGCCGCCCGCCGGACCTCCGCGGCATTCTTGAAGGTGACGATCCCGGTAAAGGAAACAAGGTGTCCCAGGTCGAGCACTTCCTCGGCCTGGGCAAGGTTACCGCTGAAGCAGTGGAAGACGGCGCGCACATCATGTTTCCGAAGGATGGCGAGCGTGTCGTCCCACGCGTCACGCTGATGGATCACAACCGGCCTGGCCAGTTCTTCCGCCAGTTCGAGCTGTTGTTCGAACGCGGCTGCCTGCGCCGCCTTGAGCGCTTCATCCTGGATTTCGAGTTCTACCGACCCGAGCGAAGCCGCGCCGAGGGCTGAGCGGACGATGTCCTCTTTTTCCTTGCGGCTCGGCAGGTAATGGTAATCAAGGCCGATCTCGCCGATGGCCACGATTTTCGGCCGGCTCGCCACTTGCCGCAGTTCGGCGGCGAAATCCGGCTGATCGATTTGTACGTAGTTGGGGTGGATTCCGGCGGTGGCGTAGACTTGCCGGTACTGCGCCGCCAACGCCAGGACGCGACCCGTCGATGCCAGGTCGGTGCTGATCGAGATGATCCGGCCCACGTCGTTCTCGGCTGCCCGGGCGAGCACCGCGTCGAGATCACCGGCGAACTCAGGAAAATCGAGGTGCGCGTGTGTGTCGACTAGCATGGAACCGGTGACGGGTAACGCGTAACTAGTAACTGGTAACTGGTAACTGGTAACTGGTAACTGGTAACTGGTAGCGGGTAACTCGTAACTGGCGGCGGCCAATCGTATCCGGCGTCCCGCTGGATTGCTCAGTCCTCTTGAAGCTTGGCGTACTTGCCGCTTGCACATACCCGGACCTTAACGGGCCGAGTACAACCAGCCACGAGTTACGAGTTACCCGTTACTCACCACTGTATCACGGAGCTGGCCCACGTCAGGCCGCCGCCGAAGACCACCAGGAGGATGTAGTCGCCGATTTTGATGCGCTGGTTGCGATGCGCCTCGTCCAGCGCCATGGCGACGGCAGCCGCGGACGTGTTTCCGAAGCGGTCAAGGTTCACGTAGAACTTGTCCATGGGCAGGCGCATCCGTTCAGCAATGGCCTCGATGATCCGGAAATTCGCCTGGTGGGGAATCACGCAGGCGATATCCTCATACTTGAGGCCGGCGTCTTCCAAAGCGCGGTTCGCGGCCGTAAACATCGAGGTAACAGCCTGTTTGTAGACTTCTTTGCCGGCCATTTTGATGGTGTTAAGGCGTTTCGACAGGTTTTCCGGCGTGATCGGGCAACGGCTGCCGCCTCCAGGCATGATCAGGATGTCGGTAAAGGTGCCGTCGCTGCCCATGTAAGTCGAGATCACCCCGTGAGAGTTTGGCCGGTTGCGCAGGACGGCGGCGCCTGCGCCGTCGCCGAACAGGACGCAGGTGTTGCGGTCGGTCCAATCGGTGATCGCGCTGAGTTTGTCGGCGCCGATGATCAGGACGGTATTGTAAACGTGGGTGGAAATGAACTGCTGGGCGATTTCCAGCGCGTACAGGAACCCTGCGCACGCGGCGGAAACGTCAAAGCACGCGGCCCGCATCGCGCCGAGTCTCTTCTGCACCCAGCAGGCAGTCGCGGGGAAGGCGGTGTCCGGCGTCACGGTCGCGACGATGATGAGGTCAATTTCGTCGGCGGTGACCTGGGCTTGTTCCATGGCGGCAAGGGCGGCCTCGGTCGCCATGTCGCTGGTGCTCTCGTCCGGGGCCGCGATTCGCCGTTCGGCGATCCCGGTCCGGGTTCGGATCCACTCATCCGAAGTGTCCACCATCTGCTCGAGCTCCCGGTTGGTCATGACCCGCTTGGGCACGTAGCTTCCGGTGCCGATGATGGAAACTGTGCGGCGTGGCTTACTGGACCGACGTGGGGGCGGTGGTAGTGGTGAACTTCTCATTATAAGACTGCAATTCGCGAAGGATTTGAGGGTTGATCTCGTGCTGGATCGAATCGCACGCAGCACGGATCGCGTTTTTGATGGCCAGGGCGGAACTGGCGCCGTGCGCAATGATACAGATGCCGTTCACCCCCAGGAGCGGCATTCCGCCGTACTCTTCGTAGTTGGTTTTCTTTTTGATCGATCGGAAAGCGCCTTCGGCGAGCTTGGCGCCGAGCTTGCGGACCGGTGTCCGGAAAAGCTCGTGTTTAAGCCAGGTGAAGATCGCGTGGGCGATCGCTTCTGACGTCTTCAACACCACGTTCCCGGTAAATCCGTCGCAAACGACGACCTCGGCCGGATTTTCGAAAAGGTCATGGCCTTCGATGTTGCCTCGGAAGTTGAGGCCGCTCCGGCGCAGCAGTTTGAAAGCTTCCCTGGTAACGTCGTTACCCTTCGTGTCTTCCTGACCGATCGACATGAGGGCGACGGAAGGGTTCTTGTACCCTAAAAAGTGCTCGGAAAAGACGGCACCCATGATGGCAAACTGGACCAGGTTTTCAGGCGTTGAGTCGGGGTTGGCGCCGCCATCAATAAGGACAAAGACCTTGGTCTCCGTCGGCAACAGGCAGGCCACCGCAGGCCGCTCGATGCCTTTAAGGGTTCGGAGTTTAAGTACTGAGGCAGCAACGGCAGCGCCGGTGTGCCCTGCCGAAACGACCGCCTGGGCAGCATTGTTCTTGACCAGGTCGACTGCCCGCGAGATGGAAGCGTCCTTTTTCTGCCGGATCGCCTTCGCAGCTGACTCCCGCATATCGACGACTTCCGATGCGTGAAAAATCTCGATGCGGTCATCCTGGTATGCGAGGCGGTTGAGTTCGTTGCCGATCGTAACGGCGTCGCCTACCAGAAACAGCTTTTCGATATGGCGGTATTCCTTAAGCGCGAGTACCGCTCCTTCAATGGTATTGCGTGGGGCGAAGTCACCGCCCATGGCATCTAAAGCAATCCTCATAAGATCACGTGACTCGCGGCAGGAAGGTCAGCGCTGGTAGGAGAGGCACTAGCCCAAGAAGAATCAGCGATCAACTGGAAATCGTAACGGCTGAACCACGATTTGCCATTTGTCCCGGCGGGCACGCTTCCACCGGCTGCGGAGTCGAAAGGCCCCGACAACAGCCGCCTGGCACCCCGCCGGCGCACTTCCCGGGCCAGGCGGGGTTCGCCGATCACGAGGGGCAATTCAGGCTTCCTGGACTCCCGGCTGCCCCTTTGATCCGAAAGCCCTGAAAATCGTGGAAGGTCCGCCGGACAAACCGCGGCCCTCAGGACCGCTGCGGATTGATCCGTTCCGGAGTTCGTTCAGAACGATCGAGCGCCGCTTCAAAGAATGGTCATTGATTCGGAACGAATCCCATGGCGGCCACCTTAAGCGGCTTCGACGGTGAGGATCTGGCGTCCTCGATAATAGCCGCAAGACGGGCAGGCGATATGGCCGCGCACCCGGCTGCCGCATTGTGAGCATTTGGTCAACTGCGGCGCGTGCCAGCGGTTGGCGGCCCTCCGTGTACGCAGCCGCATCTTGGACGTTTTTCTCTTTGGAACACCCATCTCAGTTGATCTTCGGTTTCAAATCTAAATCGTCGAGCGCGTCCCAGGCGCTTGGCACCTGTGTAGGCTCCGCATCGAGCGTCAGGCCCTGCACCCGGGGTCCCGGGCACGTGGTCTTTCCATCCCAATCACACCGGGGGTGCGCAGGAAGGACGAGGAGGATATCTTCACGAACCAGCGGCGTCAAGTCGATGACCTCGGGGCCGGTCAGGTCAACCTGCGCGGCAAAATCGGGTACCACGAGCGGGTACACGTATTTTCGTAAACAGCTTACGCACTCAAGTTCCAGGTTGACCCAGAGCCGCCCGGTGGCAAAAAGGGAGGTCCCCGAAACGCCGACCTGCAGATCGTAAGCCACGTGGTCCAGCGGGTGAACGTGCGGTTCGTTCAGTTCGAGGATTTCCGTTTCTTCTTTGCCGACCAGGTGAATACCTTCCGGCGGTACTTGCAAGAGATGAACCTTCATAAGCCTGGAGGGGCACCGCGCTGAGGAGATCGCCTCGGTGCCGCCTGAGCGACCAAGATACCAACGGCGCGCTAAGTTTTCCACCTGAGCGAGGGCCCTGGAGTAAAAAATTCCACAAATGCCACAAGCGCAAAAATGCGACAAATGGAAGAGGGTGTCGGGTAACGGGTAACGGGTGTCGGGTGTCGGGTGTCGGGTGTCGGGTCAGACGGCGGGAAGGCAGGAATCATCCGCAGAACACGCAAAAGAGAAATTCATCCACAGATTACACAGATTGACACAGATTAACGAACTCCGAACCCTTTTCTCTTCCCGCCGTGGTCGCCGTGTGAACTCGGCCGTTGTGCCCGCCAAACCCGCTGTGGCCGCCGTGTGACCGAACTCCGAACTCCGAACCCCGAACTCCACACCCGTTACCCGTTACTCGTTACTCGTTACTCGTTACTCGTTACTCGTTACTCGACACCCTCTTCCATTTGTGGCATTTTTTCACTTGTGGCATTTGTGGCATTTCCTAGGATCTGAGTTTCGCGTCCAGGGCTTTGGCCACGCAGGACGGGACGAAAGCGTCCACGCTGCCGCCCAGACGTGCAATTTCCTTGATGAG
>JAFBAP010000026.1 GCA_019247695.1 Verrucomicrobiota bacterium
CCGACCTCCGAACTCCGAACGCCCTCTACGCGGCGCGTGCCACCAGGACGGGGCCGGCTACGGCCAGGCCGAAGGCCAGGACCCAGAGCGCCGGGGCATAGCGCGGGAAGCTGTAAGCGAGTCCGCAGATCGCACCGAAAAACAGGCCGCTGAAGTGGGCGGTGTTGGCCACGCCGAGAATATTAAAATGCGTGAGCACCACGCAGAGCACCGCCCAGCCGAGCATCATCCTGAGATTCTGGCTGACGTACCAGCGGAAGATCCGGTTCCGGCGCGACGCCCCCAGCATGAAGCCGAATACGCCGTAGATAACTCCGGAAAGCCCGATCCCGATGGCGTGTTCCAGGCCGAGTTGGTAGCTCGACGACACCCAGGCAAGAGCCACGAGTAACAGCAGGTACCGGATGCTGCCGATGGCTTGTTCGACCACCCGGCCGAGCGCCAGGAAGGCGAGCAGGTTGAAGACGATGTGCATGGGCGAGCGGTAGTCATGCACCAGCGTGATGGCCAGAACCGAGGGCCAACCCGTCTGCGGGAGATCACGAAGCGGGTCCACCAGGAGAGAAAAAACGGCTCGCCGGTTCCAAAGTTCGAGGAGATAAATGAGCCCGCACAGCACGGTCACCGCATAGGTCACCACGGGCGGGGTCATGCCGGCCGGCCAGAGTCGTCGCCTGGTATCGGCTCCGTTGAGCACGCGGGTCGAGGGATGCATGAAGGTGTCCTTTCGGTCCGCTATCCGTGTCAGAGGAGAAACCGCTGCAGAAATCCGCTGACGGCTTCGTTGAAGGCGTGGACCTGTTCGACGCTGCCCAGGTGAGCGGCGTTGCTTAACGCCTTCAGCTCCGACCCGGCGATCCGCTGCCGGCTTTGTTCCGAGACGGCCGGTGGAAAATTCTTGTCCTGCTCTCCGGCGATCAGGAGCGTCGGAACCTGGATGGCCGGCAATCGGTCAAGGACGTCCAGTTCCTGAATGGCCCGGCAACAGCCCACGAACCCTGCGACCCGGGTGGACCGGAGCATGCCGGCGATCCATCCCATCGTCGCCGGTGCGGCCTCACGAAAACCGTCGGTGAACCAGTTCTGCAGGACGAGCGGCACCTGGCTTCCCATCCCCTCGGTTTCGACTTTTTGGATTCGCTGGTCGAAGCCGGCCTTTGCCTGCGGCGCGGTTCGGCTTCCGGTGCTGCAGAGCACGAGGGCGGAAAGCCGTTCGGGGTATTGCAACGCGAAGACCTGGGCGATCATACCGCCGATGGACAACCCGGTGAATGCAACCCGATCGATCCGGAGGTGATCCAGGAGGCCGGCCGCATCCGCCGCCAATGTCTCCAGACGGTAAGGCGTTTGGCCCACCGCACTTCCTCCATGCCCGCGCAAGTCGTACCTCAACACCTGAAAATGTTGCTCCAGGACTGGGACTTGGTAGGCCCAGACGTTGAGGTTAACGCCCAAAGGATGGCACAAGATCACCACCGGCCGGCCCGGCTCTCCCCCGAGGGTATAGTTGATCTCAACTCCGTTGATCGTCGCTGCTTGCCTGTTCATGTTTTATGGCCGTTCGATGCCGGGCAACTCTCCGGCGACGCGCACCACGGGATACTCGACGTTTTACGTTTACTCTCAACCCTCAAGTTCAACCCTTACCCGCCGGCGAGCGCGACGAGGTCCGGCAAAACCTGCGTGACTTTTTCCGGGCGTAAGCGACAAATGCATCAACTCCTTCCGGCTTGAGGTTGTTAACGTTGTTTATGGGTTTGGGAATCGAGAAAATCATCCAGGAATGGCTGGCGAGATCCTCGCACGAGCAGCTTCCGGGCAAAGGCAAGCCTTTGGACCTTGACGAGTACTTCCGCTGGCCGGAAGACCTGCGCTTTGCCTACTCGATTCTGAAAAACTCGGGGTACGTGCCCGAGGAGGTCGACCTGCTGCGGGAGATCGGCCGGCTCGAAGAGGAGATCGGCCGGTGTGCCGACCCGGCGGAAAAGCGGCGGTGGCGACAGCGTCTGCAGGAGTGCCAGGTCAATTTGAATATGCGCCTGGAACAACGCCGCCGCCGGCATTGACCATGGCAGGGCAGGGCACCAACACCCTCGGTGAGACCCTGAACTTTTCCTCCGGTCGTGAAACGGCGCGGGCCGGTTTACTGATCCGGTATGACTGACCGGCATTATTATTTCGTTGTCGATTTTGAAGGTGAGACGTCCACCGATTTAACCGCTTTCGGCGAAAGCCTGACGCGCCGCTCGGTAGTGGTGGAAGTCGGCCCGGAGGCACTGACCCCGGCGGAAGGCGCCACCCCGCGCGCTGAAGCGGAAGAGGCCGCTGAAGTGGCCCGAGCCATGGCGAATGAGGTTGTCAGGGACGTAATCCCGGCGATCCCCAACACCGCCGGAGAGGTCACCCCCATCAACGGGTTACCACGGGGCGTAGAGGATCAAGACCCCAACATTGACGATCCGGGCGTTCGCGCCTGGCTGCGGCCGACTGCCGCTCAGGAATAGAATAAATAGTCCTCCACTCTCCATCCGCGCGACGTCGCTGCTCGAGACCTGGCTGGCCTAAGCCTAATTGATCGTAACGAGCGTACCGATCGGAGTGGCATCAAAAAGGGCTTTCGCCACGGTTTCCTTCCCGACCCGGATGCAACCGTGACTCGCCGGCCGGCCCGGGTTATACCCCTGGTGGATGCCGTATTCGCTGAAGGACAAGCGCAGAAAGTATGGCATCGGCACCTTGTAAAGCGAGGATTTGCGGGTCCTCTCCTTGTCGGTGACAAGGTAGTAACCCGGCGGCGTGTCATGCCCCTTGCGCCCGGTCGAGATCTTTCCGGATACGACGGCCAGACCATCCTTGTAGAGAATGATCGTCTGAGGTGCGATCCCAATCTTGATCCGGTAATGGGCGGCCGCCGGGTCACTGTTGAACAACGATCGGGCCAGTTCCGGGTACCCGCACCTTGCCGCGTACTGGGCGGCAATCCAACCCCAGCTCGACGTCAGGTAGCGATTGGCTCCCTGCCGGACAAATTGGTTGCAGAGCGCTGCATCGCCGAGTGAAGCGGCCATGATCAACGGCGTCGCCTTCGTCTCTTCCGCAAAATAGTGCGCAATCCGCGTGCTGCGGCCAGCGGCGATCTGCAGCAGGGCCGGCGTCATCGGCACCCGCCCGTTCAGGTCTGCGCCGTTCGTGAGCGCCTGATTAATAAGCAGTGGGTTTGAGGTTAAGATTCCCTGCCCAAGCTGGTCCTGCCGGAAGTTGACCGCCCCTCGTGTTGCCTCAGAATTGATCCCGCCCCAAAAAAGCCAGAATAGAACCCAGATTGGTGCCATACACCCGTAAAGGAATGGGCAAAGCGTTTACCTGAAACGCCGATCAGGATCAATCCTTAAGTGTGACGGGTAACGGGTAACGAGTGTCGGGTGGAGTTTGGAGCGGCTTCGCCCCACGGGTGCGTAATCTGTGGGCGCTTTCTCTTTTCTGGGCTGAATCTGTTTTCCACCGTTCCCGGGCAAGCTTCCTGCTGCCCGGGAGAGTTGTGCAAGGACGGGGCCTGAGATCGTTAAAGTTGGGAGCAGCCCGGCCGTTGGATAGGAAAAAAAGGCTGCGCCGGGAGGACCACATGCCTCCATGAGCAACCGGTCAATGTGATCGGCATAGTTGATGGTTGGTTACATGGCCGGCATGCAAGAAGAATTGCAAAAATGCCCGAAGACAACGACACTCCCTTCCCGTCAATACTCTGTTACGTGCGAGGAAGATGAGACACCACAACGGAAACCATGCAGGCACGGATGAAAGGAACGGCAATCACAAACTGCCACTGAACATCGAGGAACTGGTGGCCGCCGCCGAAGCGGCCTTGCAGCGAGCGTTCCGGCCGGAGCAGCATACCGTTGGCTGTGCGGTGCAGGCAGGGTCAGGGAAAATTTACGCAGGTGTAAACATCAAAGCGTGCGGCTACGGGCCGTGTGCAGAACCGATCGCGCTGGGGGCAGCCTTTACCGCCGGAGAACACGTAATAACCGGGATCGTGGCGGTACGCCGGAAAGAACGGGGCGAAGGCTTTCGGATCGTTTCCCCTTGCGGCAACTGCCGCCAGTTGCTGGTGGATTACGCCGCTTACGCCTGGGTGACTTACATCGATGGAAGCGAAGTCAAACACGCGCGCGCCATCGACCTTCTACCGGGGTATTACCGCACCCGTTGGAACGAGCGCCTGGGAAACGCGGTGGTTATTGAACCGTGGAGCGAACGGGAGCGAGCGGGAACGAACGGCAACGGCAATGGGAACGGAAACGGCGAGCGGGACCATTCAGCCTAAGCCAAGCCTGCCTGCCTGACCCGGTTGATTTCGGTTTGCGGTCCCGGTCCCTCCTGCGGGCCGGCGTTTGACGACCCCGTCTTTTTCTCGGGTATGGGTTCGAAACCTAAAAAGCGGGTCGAGGTCAACGCCGCCCAAGACCCGCTCGGCGATTTGGGGCGGGCATTCGACCAGGTTCAACTGCCTGAGTTGCCGGAAGGCAACAAGCTGAAACCGGCGCCGCCGGAGCGGCCCGGCCCGCTGTGGAAGCCCGGCCGGGTGGTGCTGCGCCGGGAAACGGCCCACCGCGGCGGCAAGGTGGTGACGGTGGTCGACGATTTCGCAACGCATCTGCCTGCCTCGTTTATCGACGATGTGGCCAGGAAACTCCGGCAGACCTGCGGCTGCGGCGGTACGGTCAAAAACCGGCAGATAGAAATTCAAGGCGACCAGGTGCCGAAGGTCCGCGCCTTCCTCGAGAATGAAGGTTTTCAGGTCGCAGGCGTCAGATAGAATGCCACAAATGGGGAAGTGGCGGGTAACGGGTAACGGGTAACGGGTAACGGGTAACGGGTAACGGGTAACGGGTAACGGGTGGCGGGTAACGGGTAACGGGTAACGGGTAACGGGTGGCGGGTAACGGGTGGCGGGTGTCGAGTAGAGTTCGGCGTCCGGAGTTCGGGGCGGCAGCGTACACGGCGCGGTGAGAGGTCCCTTTTGAATCTGTGTAATCTGTGTAATCTGTGGATGTTTTTTCTTTTCTGCGTTCTCGGCGTGTTCTGCGGATGATCTTTTTATCTGTGGATCCGCCGTGATCGCCCGGTGTTGCAAACTTGGCTTCCGGCGCGAACTTCCCCTGTGACAAGGATAATCGCTCGACTCGGGATGTTTTTGCTGCTTGCGGGCAGCGCGTTGCTCCTCAGCTCGTGTGCCGCCGGTGACCCCGGCCCGGATGCGCCCGTAACTGCTGCCGGCCAGGAGGGTTCCGGAGCGCCTTCAATTTTCGACAACAATCGCCCGATATATTGAGGGCACTTCCCGAACATGAAGGCGGCGAGCCCGACCGCAACCGGCCTCACGTCAATCTGATGCGGAAAGACGCCGAAGGCCTGAAGCGTGATGGGTAGCGGGTCCGCTACGATCGATTGGCTCGAGCGAAAAGAAATATCGCGGGCAGCAGCAAACCCGCTGCCAGGCACACCGGCCACCACCTGGATGAGCCAGGCGGCTGCGCCTGGTTCATTTGTTGAAGTTCGCGTTGTGTCCCCGCGCCACCCGATCTCCTGATCCCGGCGATGGCGCCGCGGGAACCGATGCTGGCGATCGAACCGGCGCTCCCGATACTCGCAATCGAACCAACGCTGCCGATGCTGGCAATCGAACCGATGGAGCCGATACTGGCCAGGCTGCCGATCGACCCGATGCTGGCGATCGAACCGATCGAACCGCGGCTGGCCAGACTGCCGATGGAGTGAACGGAAAACTTGGAACCGGGAGAGCTGTTATCGGGGCCTGTCATCATAGTTACGCGGTAGTTCGCGGCTCGCCGTCACACGGCGGGCACAGCGGAAGAGAATCACACGGCGCCACGGCGGAACACGGCGACCACGGCGGAAAGACAGAATCATCCGCAGAACACGCAGAGAACGCAGAAAAGAAAAACATCCACATATTACACGGATTGACGCAGATTAAGAGGACCTGGCGGCAACTCTAAGGCTGACACTCGCACCCACCCCCAGGATGCCGCTCCGAACCCCGAACCCCGAACTCTCTCCTCTTCCCGCCGTGTTCGCCGTGGCCCGCCGTGTTCGCCGTGTGAACTCAGTCGTCGTGCCCGCCAAAGCCGCTGTGCCCGCCGTGTGACCCGTTACCCGCCACTTCTTCATTTGTGGCATTCTCCTCCTCAGTCCTCGGCTCGCTCGCCGGCCGGGCTCATCTTCACGATTTTCGGGTCAAACCGGGCCAGGACTTCGACCAGGTCGGTCTGGGCGGCCATGACTTCATGAATGTCTTTATAGACCATCGGCACTTCGTCCAGCCCGGCCGAGATCACGTAGATGCCCCGTTCCTGCAACAAAGCTTTCGCCTCGGACCATTTCAGGGTCTTGATGGCCTGTTTCCGGCTCATCCGGCGTCCAGCCCCGTGGGAAGCGGAATTCAGGGAAGTCGGCTCGCCTTTTCCTCGGACCACAAAGCCGGGCGTCGCCATCGAACCGGGAATGACGCCGAGGACCCCTTCTCCGGCGGGCGTTGCTCCCTTCCGGTGGACGACGACCTCGCGCCCGGCGTGCTGCTCTTTCCAGGCGAAATTGTGGTGGTTCTCCACGTCGAGTCTGACCTCGACCCCGAGCCGGCGGGCGATGTGTTCATGGATGAGCGCGTGGTTGGCGGAGGCATAACGGCCCATGAGTTGCATGGCCGCCCAGTACTCCTGGCCGTCGTGCGAGTTGAGGTCGAGCCACGCCAGGTGCGCCAACGGCCCCGGCAAATCGGTGCGCCGGGCCTTGGCCAGCTTGCTGTAATGCTGGCAAATGGCGGCCCCGGTCCCGCGGCTGCCGCTGTGGCTCAGCAGGGCGAGGTAAACGCCTTCCGGCAACCCCGCTTCGGCGTTCGTCACCGTCAACGAACCAAATTCAACGAAATGATTGCCGGACCCGCTCGTACCCAGTTGGTCCCAGGCCCGATCCTTGAACCGGGCCGTGACCGGGCTTACCGACCAGTCGGCATCCATGACCTCATGCTGCCGCCGTCGGCTGAAGGATGAACCGACGCCAAACCGCGTCTCGCGTTCGATCGCCTGGACGAACCGCTCACGGTCAGCGTTCAGCTTCGCAACGGGTAGATCCAGCACGGTCAGCTTCATCCGGCAAGCTATGTCCACGCCGACCGCATAAGGGATGACCGCGCCTTTCACGCTGAGGACGCCCCCGATCGGTAAACCGTACCCGACGTGCGCGTCGGGCATGAGCGCGCCCTGAACCGCGACGGGCAACGAGCACGCATTCTCCATCTGCTCCCGCACAGGTTCTTCCAGCCCGGTGCCCCATTGGCGCCAGGGCACTTTCGCCGTTTTCTCCGGATCCATGATGCCTCGTCTTCTTAGCTTTCGGATCTCAGTGCGCTCCCGTGGCCGGCTTGCCGCCCTGGCTGGACCCTCCGTGCTTCCCTGAAGCCGATAAGTCCCCGTACAGGTCGGCAGCGGACAGGGCGTGGTGAGACCCTTTTAATCTCTGTAATCTGTGTAATCTGTGGACTTCTTCATGAACACATTGCCCCGTATTTCCCGCTGGATTACCTGCCTCGTGCTTCTCGCCTTAGCCGGTTGCGGCCAAACGGCCGGTCCCACCTCGAAAATCAACCGGGCGAATTACGACCAGATTCACACCGGAATGTCGAGGGCGGAAGTGCGGGCGATCCTCGGGCCACCCACTTCGGAGAGCACCGAAGACAAGATCATCTACAAGCGCACCATCTGGCGCTACGTCCAGGGGGATAAGTACATCAACCTTACCTACAAGAACGACGAACTCGACGGCAAAGACACCAACCTGGGAACGGGTAACGGGTAACGCCCAGCGAGTGGCAGCGCTTTCCCAGGCTCAGCCCCGGCACCCGGCACCCGGCACCCGTCACAACTCCTGAGCTCTGGGCAGCATGACCAGGTCGCGAATCGTCACGTTCTGGGGGCGCGTCAGCATAAAAATGATCGCCTCGGCGACGTCTTCCGAACGCAAGCCGGCGCCGGCGTTTGCTTTCTGTTCGATCTCCGCCGGGTCGGTGACGCCGAAGAGTTCGTTCAGCACGATGCCCGGGGCAACCGCGCCGACGCGCACCCCGGTCGTAACCAATTGGCGGCGCAGGCCGTGCACGAACGATTGGATGGCGTGTTTTGAGGCGCTGTAAACCGGCTCCCAGTAGATCGCCAGGTGACCGGAGATGGAACTGGTGACCAGGATATCGCCGCTCCCCTGCCCGATCAGGTGAGGGAGCGCTGAGCGCACCAACCGGAACACGCTGTTCACGTTGGTGGCGATCAGCCGGTCCCAAGCGTCCGGGTCGCCGTCTTTGATGTCGCCGCTGACGTAAATACCCGCGTTGGCAAGGACGATATCGATCCGTCCGAACCGCTGCAACGTTTCCGGCACGAGGCGGTCGACCTGGGCCGGATCGATCAGATCAGCCGGGAGCCATGCCGTTTCCGGCTCAAGCTCAGCCGCCAGTTTTGTGAGGCGCTCCTCGGAGCGGCCCGTGAGCATCTGTTTGACGCCGAGCCGGCCCAGCGCCTGGGCAGTGGCGCGGCCGATACCAGAACTCGCGCCGGTTACGAGCGCAACTTTTCCGTTTAGAGGTGGCATAGGGAGATCGGGGGGGTTATTGGGAATCGAGCGACGGTTTACCCGTACTTTGGCAGGTTCTCTGCCGCTGTGAATGGAATAGGGGGTTAATTGTTTTTAAGAAAGGGCGTTTTGCAAAAACCGAAATGCTCGCCGAAACGAGCATGGCTGTGAACGCGAACAAACCGGCATCGAACGCATCCGGTAAAACCGTTGCGGCGCTTCAGTGGAACCGTTATTCCAGGACCGGCATGATGCAGGCAGGCAATTAGCAGAGCGGCTGACGGGCCACCTCGATCAGTTGACCGGGGCCGTGGTGCTCGCCCTGCCCCGCGGCGGGGTGCCGGTCGGCTACGAAGTGGCAAAGGCGTTCAGGCTGCCTTTGGATATCCTGGTCGTGCGCAAGCTCGGGCTACCGGGACACGAGGAGCTTGCCATGGGAGCGATTGCCAGCGGTGCCGTGCAGGTCCTGAACCCGGAAGTTGTGGATGAACTGCCTCATGCCCCGACCTTGATTTCTCTGGCGCTCGCGCGCGAACGTCCGGAACTGGTCCGGCGCGAGGAACTATATCGAGGGGATCGGGCGCCGGTGCCGGTCGAAGGGCGACCGGTAATCGTGGCCGATGACGGTTTGGCCACGGGCTCAACCATGCGAGCTGCCGTCCTCGCCCTCCGGCAACGCCAGGCGCGGTTCATCCTGGTGGCGGTGCCCGTAGCCCCGCGCGAGGTTTGTGAACGTTTGCGGGCTGAAGCCGATGCCGTGGTCTGCGCGTTTCAACCGGCGCACTTTCGAGCCGTCGGTTTTTTCTATTCGGATTTCAGCCAGACCGGCGACGAAGAAGTCCGGCAATTGCTGGCCGCGTGTGCGAAATTTTAAGCCGTCGCCATTCCGCCGCCATGAAACGGTTTTTGGTTTTTCCAGCTGACCGGGTTCACGAGCCTGCGCACCATCACCGCCCAAGACGTCCAGGGCCGGTTTGAGCAACGTGGCTACGCTACCCTCCTTAATGGCTCAACGCGGCTGAGAATGGATGCAGATCCCGGCCTTGCCCGTGGCCGACGAGTTCGCCCCATGCCGGCTCTTCCAATTCCAGGACCGCGTCGTCGAGCTCGCTGCGGTTGATTTTCTCGTATTGCGTCGCGACATCCGCCCACGCGCGCAGACGTACGGTGACGCGGTCGCCGAAACGCAGCCTCGCCGCGGGCATCCACACGTTGTCGCGCATGCTCCAGAGGCAAACCAGCGCTTGCAAAGGTTCCGACGGAGGTTGCGACGGCCCGGTGACGTCGACCAGGTGCAAGGTGAGGGTGTGATCCTTGTAGGGTACGCTGCCAGGCAACGGCACTCCTGAAATCGCCTCTACGGTACCCGTCACCACGCTCTCCTCACCCGATTTGGGGTTGAAGAATTGGAACGGCTGCGGCTTTCCGGTTTTCAAGGGCAACAGTTTCCAGTTGCCGAAGGCCAGCTCACGCGCGGCAAACGCCCACACCACCACCTTTTTTCCCGCGAGCGGGTCCCGCCCACGGGCTAACTCAGAGCTCAATATTTCCCTGGTGGCGTACGAAGCGTCGCTATTACGCAGAATGCAATCCAACGGCTGGCCGCCGAGCGCTCGGCTGAGGTGCTCGGCAAATCCGGCCGACTCACCCCATCCCATGGATCCAAACGAAAATATATTACAAAAGCTGTCACCCAACAGCAGCACGCCGGCCTGCTTGCTCGGATGCCACATGGCGTTGCCGGCGAGAATCTGGCGGATAGCGACCTTCTGAGGAAGGTAAACGTTCTGTTGTGCGGGTAACCTTAGCATCGTGAACAGATCGCCCAGACCGGCGACTTCCTTTTCCGCGATTCGGAATGCGTTGGTGGGCGTGGCCGTGGCCGGGGACGCGTTGAGGAACGCCGCGAGTTGTCCTGCCACGAACTCCATCGTCTCCGGGCGCCAATGCGTGTCGGTTTCCAGGAAAAGCGGCGCGCCTCCGAGGGCGTGTTTGCGCGCCCGGAGGAGCGGTCCGGGATCAAACACGCGCACCCCCTCCGCGCCAAGCCGTGCCTTGAAATCCTCAAACGAGCCATTTTGCAGCGCTCCGGCGTTCTCCTGCCTCAGGTTGAGGGCGAGCATCTCGCCGTCAACGCACGGCTCTACCGGTACCGGCATGACGACCAGATCAATCGCGCGCCTCGCCAGTTGGTTTCGGAAATCGACGATCCCCTTGACCGGGTCGGGCTGGATGCCGGCCTGCCGCGCTCGCTCCTTCAGTTGCGCCGGATCGAGGAAAGGCGGGCCGGTGACGTATTCGACATCCGGCCGGTAAAAAAGCCACCGGTTCCGTCCCACGTAAGCCTGCTCGTTTCCGATGCGCAGTATGCCGGTGAGCACAGCCTGCATCCGCGGCAGCAGCCATTGTGCAAACGCGGATTTATCCTGGACTCCTTTCTCAACAGCCTTGATCTCCTCAGCGTCAGGCGCCAGGTGACCGAGGTCAGCGAGGCTGCGCACCCCGCAGATTTTTGACCAGGAAGGCAGCAGCTTCAAAAGATCGAGCATCGGCAGCGCATCGTCCGTCCCGGACGTCCGGAGTTCGGTTATGATCTGCACGGCCGGCCAGGTACCGATGGTCAGCAGGAAGAGCGTTACCAGCAGGCAACGCGTTCCCCGAGTGAAGGCCGTTTTTTTGAGCGCACGCTCCGCCTCTTCTTCACGCGAGATAAGCCGGTCTGTGTCCGGGAGCGGATGCTGACCGTCTCGTGCAACGGGTGGTATGTGTGACTCTTGAGGCATCGTTCTCAGAAAATAAAATAGATGAATGGATTGGATTGTTGGGCTGCCAGCATCGCCAGAGCCAGCCAGCCAAGGCCAAAACAGATGCTCGCTTTGGGCAAGGTCATGACCTGCGTCCAATGCCACGTTTGCATTCCTGTCCAGACCACCACGGCGGCGATAAAAAACGACAACAGGTAGTAGGGCTTATAAATGATGCCGGATACCAGGGTCGCAACGGGAAAAATATGTGCACCACCAAACATGCTTGTGAGATAGTTGGTGGCGTGGCGCAGATCCGGGGCGCGGAAAAACACCCAACCCAGGACCACGATGAGGAATGTCAACCCGATCCGCAGCGGCTTTGGCAATCTGCGGTAGAAGCTCGTTTGTCCCTGGCTCCGTTTGAACGCGAGCATGCCGCCGTGGATGCTGCCCCAGATGACAAAGTTCCATGAGGCGCCGTGCCACAAACCGCCGAGTAACATGGTGGCCATGAGGTTGAAGTAAGTCCTAACGGTGCCGCGCCGGTTCCCGCCCAGCGGGATGTAAAGGTATTCCCGCAGCCACGTGGAAAGCGAAATATGCCAGCGGCGCCAAAAGTCGGTGATGGATTCTGCCCGGTACGGCGAATCGAAGTTCTTGGCAAAAATAAATCCGAGCATCATTCCCAGCCCGATGGCCATGTCGGAATAACCGCTGAAATCGAAGTAGATCTGGAAGGCATAAGCGATCGAGCCGAACCACGCATCGACGGTGCAGATCGAACCTGCGTCAAACGCCGTGTCGGCGATCTTGCCGCACGGATTCGCAAGCAGGATTTTCCTGGACAGGCCAAGGACGAAGAAGGCCACGCCGCGTGCGAAGCCGTCCAGGGCTAACGTGCGGGACCGGAGTTGCGCCCCGAGAAACGAAAACTTGAGGATCGGCCCCGCCACGAGATGCGGGAACATGGAAACGAAACAGGAAAAGTCGATGAAGTTCACCATCGCTTCCGCATCGCCGCGATAGACGTCGATGGTATAGCTGAGCGCCTGAAACGTGTAAAAGCTGATACCAAGCGGGAGCACAACCTGGAGTGAGGTGTTCCACTGCATTGACGTCAGTCCCAAGGCGTGGACAAACCCGTTGTACGTGTCGACGCCGAGGTTGAAGTATTTGAAAAAACCGAGCGCCGCCAGGTTGATGACAATTGATACGGTGATGGCCGTTCGTTGCGTGGCGCTCCTCGATGCGCCGTGCACGAGCGTTTGCACCGGTCTGCGCGAAGACCATTCGAGAGGCCTTTATATGCACTCGACACATGGATGAGAATCCTAAAAGATTGAAAAAAACGGCGGCGAAAGGTACTGGTATGCCCCTGTGGGCTACTCTCAACGCACGCAGGGGCGTTTACGCCTCCTCACTTTACCGTTCTGCCTGTCGATCATCTGTTCTGTCAGGGTTGTTTATGGGCAGACCGGCCAGATCCCGCTTTCGGATGCGGCACAGGAATTCAGCCGTGCGTTGGCGGCAAAGGTGCAAGCCTTGGAACGGCAAAGCGCCACGGTGTTGGCTGGAGCGGATGGTTGGTTGTTCTTAACCTCCGAGCTTAGATTGTTGTCAGTCGGGCGCTTCTGGGGTGAGGACGCAATCAAAGTAAGCCATGCGCCCAAGCCGGAGTTTGCAGATCCGTTGCCGGCGATTCTGGATTTCCACGAGCAACTGAAGGCGCGCGGGATTACTCTACTGCTGGTGCCGGTTCCGCCAAAAGCCGCCATCTACCCGGAGAAAATTGTGCCCGGAGCGGCGGTTTCCGAAGACATCAGCAGCCCGTTTCTGGGCCGTTTTTACGAGGAACTGCGTGCGGCAGGCATTGATGTTCTCGACCTCAGCCCGCTGTTTCGCAATCTGCTTTTGCTTGTACTCGCCGCTTAACACCTCGCCGACATCATAAACGTACGCTACCAGAGATTCCTGGTACGGCAGGAGCTGGTCGATGCGCAGCGGCTTTGACTTGAACGCCAGGACGGCGCGGACGCTCAGTCCAGTCTCGGGCACCTTTTCACCTGGCTGCCCCGGCGGGATCGGAGCGGGGGTAGGAGGAGGCGTAGAAGCAGGAGGAGGCGGGGCAGGAGCGGGCGCCCGTTCTACCGGCATCTGGGAGGCCAACGGCCGCGAAGACAAGTCGCTCGCGATGGCCGCAAACACCTTCTCCGCCCACTGGTCCATCTGCTCCCCGAAAAAGTGTTCACGGTCAGGCGCCATGTGCCGGTACGGGTAGGAGACAAAGCGCCGGCTGTCAATTACGGTCATGGTTCCCGGGGTGATCGAACGAATTTGTTCAACGACGAAATCCTGGATCTCTTTTGACACTCTGCCGGACGTAGGGGACGCCACCCAGTACAATCTTTGCACGGGTGATGAAGGCTTGAGCGCTTCGGAAAGAAACGGGCGTACCAGGGATTTCACCGCTGGACCCTGCCGGTCCGGTTGCACGGTCTTTCTATCGCGGAAAAGGCCAAAGAGATTGGTTCCGGTCTGCATCACCACGATCTGCGGCTGAACGATCGGCAGCAGATCCTCCAGTTTCGGTACGGCATGACTCTGTGGCCGGTATCCTTGCGTTAAGCCGTAAGTGTCCTGGAATACCTTTGGTTTGGTGGTTCCCGGAATCGACTCGATACTCCAAAAACCGCAGTAGGTTTTGACGTCAGTGAAGGGCTTTCGTTTAAGCCAACTCACCGGGATCGTTCCGCAGGCCATGTAGGTGAAGGTAGCTTTCACCTGAGGATCGGCCCGGAAACGTTTATCCAAGTGCTCTCCAAATCCACACAGACTCAGAGAATCCCCCAAAATCAGCACGTTGAGGTGCGCCGAAATATCGGGGCGAAGCGTTGCCCCGGCGCCATTTTCCCGTACCAGCTTCTCCAGGCTCAGCGCGGATGGGACCGTTTGCCGGCCCTTCACCGCGCCACTTGCCTTTGCGCCCGCCGCGTCTGCTGGCGCGCCAGTGCGGACCTCGCTGGCAGGAGGCGCGCGGTTCGTGCCTTGAACCGCCAGCGCGGGGCCAGGTGTCTCGCGAATTGCCGGCAGCCCTGACGTATTCAGATCTGAAGCTTTCAGGTAAGGGGCCTGGACGTAGACTCCTAAGAGGGCGCAAACGCAACTGGCCAGCAAATGGATAAGTAGCCGTCGCGTGGTGTGGTGCCGGAAGTTTGCGGTCATCGTCTCCGTTGATCCCTGTATCACGGCAGTTCATTTCCCTTCAAAGGTAGTCAAGCGCGGCGGTGCCCTCTGTGGCGGTTTGAGTTCGCACTTTGCCCGACTCGGTTGATGCTTGTCGAACCCTCATTTGTGGAGTCCCGGCACACGCTTTTATAACGCCCCGGAGGGTCCCGCCTCGCAAGGAGCCGGCCAAAATGACAGCGGGTGTCGAGTTCGGAGTTCGGAGTTCGGTCACACGGCGGCCACAGCGGGTTTGGCGGGCGCAACGACTGAGTTCACACGGCGAACACGGCGGGCCACGGCGAACACGGCGGGAGGAGCAAAGAGTTCGGGGTTCGGAATGGCACCGTAGGGGGTGGGTGCGAGGGTCAGCCTTAGAGTTGCCGCCCGGTCCTCTTGATCTGCGTCAATCTGTGTAATCTGTGGATGAATTCCTCTTCTGCGTCCTCTGCGTGTTCTGCGGATGGTCCTAGACTTCCCGCGGGGTGAGCGTGCACCTCGGGGGAGATCAGACCCGGTTCTACGACGCCTCCGAACGCCGAACCCCGAACTCCGAACCCTTTCCCCTTCTTCCCGCCGTGGTCGCCGTGGTTCGCCGTGTTCGCCGTGTGAACTCTTTCGTTGTGCCCGCCAAACCCACTGCGCCCGCCGTGCGACCGTGTGACCGAACTCTCCACCCGGCGCTTGTCTTTGTGGCCTGTGCGGTCGACGATCAAGTCATGAACCCCAGAACCACTGCCTTGGTCCTGATCGAGTACCAGAACGATTTCACGAGCCCCGGTGGAAAGCTGCACGACGCCGTTAAACCGGTCATGGAGGCCACCCACATGTTGCAGAACACCGTCGAAACCGTGCGGCAGGCCCGCGCCGCCGGCGTCACGATTGTGTACGTGCCGATCCATTTCGCGGCCGATTTCCGCGAACTCAGCCCCTCCCCTTACGGCATCCTTAAAGGCTGCAAGGACAGCCAAAGCTTTCAACAAGGCACCTGGGGCGCAGAAATCACCGACGTGCTCAAGCCGCAACCGGGCGACATCGTGGTCGAAGGAAAACGGGGCTTGTGCGGTTTTGCCAGCACCAACCTCGATTTTGTGCTGCGGATGCGCCAGATCGAGACGGTTGCGCTGGGCGGCTTTCTCACGAACTGCTGCGTCGAATCGACCATGCGCACGGCCTACGAATTAGGCTACAAGGTCGTGACCCTGAAAGATTGCGCGGCGACGGTCAGCGAGGAAGCCCATCGGAACGCGATTGAACACGATTTCCCGATGTTCTCGCATCCAATGGGCCACGACGAATTCGTGGCTTCGCTGCAGGCTTCGGAAACCAAGGTCCGGGAGCCGGAGCCCCAGGCGGTTTCGGCCTGAGGGGCCGAGCCGAGCCGTGTCTACCGGGAGCGACGCGGTGAGGTTCTCCGAGCGGGCGCGCCCCTCCAAAGGACGCGCTCTGCCCGGCATCCCTCATTCATCCCGGCCATGCGCCATCGCCGGCGGACTCGTCGCTTCGACGGCAGTAAATTTCTCGAGAATCTTGTAGGCGTGTTCCGAACCCTTGGGTACGACCCAGGAATCGCCCGGTTCGAGAAGGACCATTTGTCCCTCCAGGTGCAATTCGGCGCGCCCGGAAATGACGAATCCGACGGTTTCGTACTCGCGGCTGGTAGGGGTGCCTCCCTCGCCCGGTTCCTCGTTTTCCCAGAGTCGCATTGAGAGGTGGACGCCTGCGGCGAGGTATTTCTGTCCCATCCTGCCCCGGGGTGAATGCGATGCGTTTACCTTGGTGATACTTTTGTCGCCCATGTTCGGTTCTCCTGGCGGTGAAAGACGTTTCGGTGCGTTGGCGCCTGAGAACACCTCGTCCCGCGTCCCGCAAAGCGTCTTCGCCTAGGTACCTTCGCGTCGGAGGCACCGGAAGGTTTTCGCCTGATGGGAAGAAGAAGAGCAAGGAGCCGCCGGGGGGCGGCAACCGCCGGAGGCGGCGGCAGTAGAATAAAACGAAAAGGGGGGGTTCCGGGGGGAGTCTGGGGGGACACGGGTCCAGGCAGAGACCAAACCCAGCGGTTCAGGCTGCGGTTTGTGCATACCTTCCCCGGACTACCTGACCTTCAGCGATCGTTTCGACCTCCTGCGGCCGCTCCGGAGCGTTCCGGAGGTAAGCCAGGTTAAAGGGCGTAAACTCCGCTTCGGCGGGCAGGGTTCCGTTTTGCTCGTGCCGCAGGCCATGAACAACCGCGGCAATAACGTAATGATTCGGGTCCATAAATAGATGATTCGATTGTGCAGGTTAACTGATCCACCATCGGGATACCTTCCGGAGAAGGTCTCAGACTTGTGGGGAGTTGAACGGGACAGCAGGCGGGAACACCGCGACCCGGCTGGGCCTGTCCGGCCGGCCGGTGGTTTCCCTTGGGAGCTCCCTCAGGTACGACAAGTCGAACGGTGTAAACTCGGGCTCCTGAACCCCGGACTGGCCTTTATTGCTAAACAGCAGGTCAAGCACTGAATCGGCGGCGGCAAAAGTGAAGATCATAGTTTTAATTTATACAGAATTCTATTGTGTTATATTATCGTCTAAGTCAGCGGCAGGGTGTACGTTGATTGGTTCCCTGACGGTTAGGCCTCGGCTTCGGAGGCGTTCTGCTCCTCCTGAACTTCGAGGTACGTGCTGATCGCGGTCGGACTTACGGCCAGAGCCGCGAGCAGAAGGGTAAAAACAATGCCCCCTAAAGCGTTGATGATTTCCATTTCCCTATTTTTCTCAAGTATTGTTTATACCTTGAGAACAAGACCCAGGGTTCCCTGCGGAACTTTCTGTATCTCGTCCTCTCAGCATCCCGGTGATGAAGATCCCTATCGGACCAACCCTCCAGAATGCCCAGAGAACTCAATTACTGCCTTGGAAATCTTCTCTACTGTATCACTAGAGTTATGAACGTCAAGCCCCCTGCATAGGGCCGCCGCCTCATCAAGTTGTCATGGCTGACATCCCTGATTACTACGGCGCAGGCACCCGGGAGGATGCGTTTCTTCCTTCCCCTTTGCGCGCCTGCGGTGTGGTTGGCAAATCGCCGGGCTGCAAATGGTAGGTGAGTAGCAGGTGCTCTTTCAGGTCGAGAAACGCCCGGGCTAACCCCTCCTGAACCGAATTTCGCGCCGTCCTCCGATCCACAGCGTGCGCCGGCCAGACCGGTTGGCCAAATGCCAGCCAGACGGGCGGGCGTTCCAGCCAGGCGCGAGGCCGGTAAAGCCGGTCGGACCCTAAAATCACGCACGGCACGACCGGCTTTCCGGCCAGGACGCTGAGCGCGGCCACGCCGGGCCACATCGGGGCGCCTTCCAGCACGGACCCCGGGCCCGCCCGAATCCCGGCCTCGGGGAAAATGCCGACCACCCGATTTTTCGCCAGCCGGGTGTGGGCCACCCGGAGGGCGGACCGGTCCGAACCGTCCCTGGAAACGGGAATCGCGCGCAACCAGTCGAAGAGGCGAGTCGCCGCGGGCCCACGGAACAACGCGTCCATCGCGATCCAGTCAATGTACCGGGGAAACCGGCACGAAATGATCACCGGATCGAAGTGGCTGATGTGGTTGGCGGCAACAATGTACCCGCCGGCGGGCAGGGAGGTCAGAAAGACGACCTCGGTACGGGTGGCGCACCTGAATAGAACGGCCATGGGCGGTCGTGCAACCGCGGGAAGCGCACGATGCATAAAACCGGTGATCTCTTTTCGCCGAGCCAAAACGGGAAAAGCGTACCATCAGCCCGCCGGACAACCAACCAACCGGTTCGCGGCGGCACGGCGGGCCCGAGAGGGGGGGTGGCACCGGGCGGCGACAGCGCAGGGCGGCACGGAGAAAAAACTTTTTGAAAATGTGTTTTACAATTGCCCGGCGGCGCCTAGACTCGCGGGACCATGAGCAGACCCGCGAACTCCGACGGCGCGGAGATCCGCGACACCCTGAAACGGGTGTTCGGCTACGATGATTTCCGGAACGGCCAGGAAAAGGTTATCCGTACGCTCCTGGCCGGCCAATCCGCCCTGGCGGTCTTCCCAACCGGCAGCGGTAAGAGCCTCTGTTATCAACTCACGGCTTTGCACCTTGACGGTCTGACGGTCGTCGTCTCGCCCTTGATCGCGCTGATGAAAGATCAGGTTGATTCCTTGCGCGGCCGTCGCATTCGGGCCGCGCGGCTTGATTCCAGCTTGACCCTCCCGGAGATCCGCGAGATCGACGACGACCTCAAGGCCGGCCGGTTAAAGCTGCTGTACGTCTCGCCGGAGCGGTTCTCCAACGAAGCGTTTCTCCATAAATTGCAGCGCCGGAAAATCGCGCTCATGGTCATCGACGAAGCGCATTGCATTTCTGAGTGGGGACACAACTTCCGGCCGGATTACCTGAAACTGGCGAAGATCGCAAAAAAGCTCGGCGTCGAACGCGTGCTGGCGTTGACCGCCACGGCGACCCCTGCGGTAGCCAAGGACATTTGCCAAACGTTCGGTGTCGCTGCGGACGCCTACGTTCACACCGGTTTTCACCGGCCGAACCTGCACCTCAGGGTTTCTCCGGTACGAGAATCAAAGCGGCTCGACGCTTTGGCCGAAAGCCTGCAGGAAAGGCCGAGGGGACCGACGATCGTCTACGTCACCCTGCAGCATACCTCTGCAGTGGTGGCAGCAGGGTTGGCGGGTCGCAGTCTGCCGGCACGCGCCTACCACGCCGGGATGGAGGCCGAAGAACGTGAGGCGGTGCAGGACTGGTTTATGCAATCTTCCGATGCGGTGGTGGTTGCTACCATCGCCTTCGGCATGGGCATTGACAAAGCCGATATCCGGTACGTCTACCATTATAACCTGCCGAAGAGCCTGGAAAACTACTCGCAGGAAATCGGGCGGGCGGGCCGCGACGGCCAACCCTCCCTTTGCGAGGTGTTAGGCAACATCGAAGACGTCGCAGCCCTGGAGAATTTCGTGTTTGGTGACACGCCGGATCCGGAATCGGTGGGGGCGCTGGTCGATTTTGTCCTGGCGCAGGTTAATGACTTTGACGTTTCGAACTACGAACTATCCCGGAGTTACGATTTACGGCCGCTGGTGGTGAGTACACTCCTAACTTACCTTGAACTGGAGGACGTGATCGAGGCAACGGCGCCTTTCTACAATGAATACCAGTTAGAAATGCTGCGGCCGGCGGCGGAGATCGCAGCACGCTTCAAGGGGGAACGATCGGAGTTTGTCCGGAACCTGCTTAACCTCGCCGTGAAAGCCAAGCGCTGGCATAACCTGGACGTTCGTGCCGCGGGCGAACAATTGCCGTCCCCGCGTGAAAGGATCATTCGCGCCCTGACCTACCTTGAAGAACAGGGCGACCTCCGCCTCAAAGCCGGCGGCTTGCGTCAAGGTTACCGGACCAAGGACCGCCCGGAAGATCCCGTCCGGTTGAAACAGCAGTTGCTTGCCCGTTTCGAGACGCGCGAACGGCAGGACCTGGAGCGCGTCAGGAGCGTGGTGCAACTCCTGGAGCAACCGGGGTGTCTGACCCGCCGTCTGCTGGCCTATTTCGGCGAAGAACTCGGTGGCGACTGCGGGCATTGCGGCCGTTGTGCCGGAGGCAAACCGGTAAAATTAGGCCAGAGGGCCAAAGGGCACCCAACCCTCCCGGATTCAGACGCGCTGGCCAGGTTGCGCCGCGACCATCGTCACGCTCTGGGCTTGCCCCGGCAACTGGCTCGTTTCCTGTGCGGCCTTACGTCGCCGCGGTTAATCCAGGAGAAATTGACCCGGCACCCGCTTTTCGGCAGCCTGGGAGCCGTTGCGTTTCGGGACGTCATGACGGCAGTCGACCCGAAAGGCTGAGGCGGGTTGCTTCGTTGGGAAACGGCGTGCGATAGCTGGAGGCGTGATCACACGCCTACGGTCGTTACTATCGTTAAACCTGCTCCTGATTTTTATACCCGTCGCTTTTGCCATCCGCTTTTATCCTCCCTGGCACAGCGACCTGGCGTTATTCATTTGCGCCGGGCTTGCCATCGTGCCGCTGGCCGGCTTGATGGGACGGTCGACCGAGGAGTTAGCGGCACATTTTGGTCCGGCCGCAGGTGGACTGCTGAACGCCACGTTCGGGAACGCCGCCGAATTGATCATCGGGCTTTTGGCGCTGTCGAAAGGGCTGACGGACGTGGTCAAAGCATCGATTACCGGCTCAATCATCGGTAACGTGCTGCTGGTATTCGGCCTGGCCGCGTTGGGCGGCGGCTGCCGTTACAAGGTGCAGCGGTTCAATCGTTCCGGCGCCCGGGTTTCCGCCACGTCGCTTTCACTCGCCTCCATTGCCTTGCTCACCCCCACCGTCTTCCACGTGACGGCAGACCTGCAGCGGGCCCGGGAGATTCCGGCGATCGAGGCGCACCTGTCCCTCGCCATCGCGGTGGTGCTTTTCGTGACTTACTGTTGCGTGCTCCTTTTCTCACTGATAACGCACCGCCAGCTCTTTGAGGCGGAGCACGCCGAGCCCGAACCCGGCCACCATTGGGCGCGAAGCAAGGCGCTGCTGGTTCTGCTCATTTCGACGGTGGCGGTGGCGGTCATGTCGGAATTCCTCGTCGGCACGATCGAAACTGCCCGCCGAATTATCGGCCTGACGGAGGTCTTCGTAGGGGTAATCGTCATCGCCGTGATCGGCAATGCAGCCGAACACTCCACCGCGGTCATAGCCGCGTTAAAGGACAAAATGGACCTGACGGTAGGTGTTGCGGTCGGGTCGAGCCTTCAAATCGCCCTTTTTGTGGCGCCGATCCTGGTGTTTGTGTCTTATCCCCTCGGCCGCCCGATGAACCTGGAATTTTCGCTGCCCGAGGTCACCGGCGTCGCCGTGGCGGTGTACATCCTCTTTCAGATCAGCGGTGACGGTGAAACCAACTGGCTGGAAGGCGTGCAACTGCTGGCGCTTTACCTGATCCTGGGCATTTTGTTCTTTTACCTGCCGCCAAAACCCGAGTGAAGGCGGGCACGGCGGGTGTGGCGGGCACAACGTAAGAGTTCACACGGCGAGCCACGGCGGGAAGAGGGGGAAAGCGTTCGGCGTTCGGAGTTCGGGGTTCGGAGGCGTCGTAGGACCAGGTTTGATCTCCCCCGGGGGGCACGCTCACACCGCGGGAAGACAGAATCATCCGCACAACACGCAGACGAACGCAGAAAAAGAATCCACGAAACCGGAGCTTGACATCGGCAGCTCGCCCCCATGATGCCGCTCCGAACTCCGAACTCCGAACTCCGAACTCCGAACTCCGAACTCCGAACTCCGAACTCCGAACTCCGAACTCCGAACTCCGAACTCCGA
>JAFBAP010000027.1 GCA_019247695.1 Verrucomicrobiota bacterium
CGAACACCCGAACGTCTCCCCACCGTTGACGCCCGCTTGGCTTGGCGCACGCCTTCAGGCGTCCCGAGGGGACGCGATCGCTCGTAAATGCTCCTCACAGGCACTAAAGTCCCTGGCTAACCTCAGCCGTCCCTGCAGGACGAAAGCCATACCCGGCCTTGTATCCTTAACTAAATGGCCGTGGCGTTTACCCTGGGCTAAGTTCCCCGGGTCCGTTGGGCCTGAGACCGACTTAACGCCGTGCGGAGCATCCGGCGGCACCTCCTCCCGCCGGAATGCTACCGAAATAATTGTGTAAATGGTATAAGTGGGCATTTTAGGGTCCGGTTGCCGAGAACCCCAACGAACAAGCACGGTGGTCTGCAAGAGTCGTGGTCAACGACCGAAGCAGAAGCGCGACCGGTTCACCGAACGTCGAGCACCCACGGATGAACATCCCTCAGCGGGAGCGTCGCCCATAAGGATCGGTCATGGGCTCGATTAAAACACTCAATTTCACAGATCGGACCTTCGAGGTTTATCATCTACCAAGGCGCGCGAAGCTTTTATGGAAGTAAAAAAGACATTGAAACCAAACTACGTTTACAAGGTGATTGATTCGCCCGTTGGTAAACTGAAACTTGTCGCGAGCCAGAAGGGCCTGGCGGCGGTCCTCTGGGAAAATGACGATCCTCGTCGGGTTCGTTTGAGCCCGGTTGAGGAAGACACAGCGCATCCCTTGCTTGCAGAGGCCGAACAGCAGTTGAAAGAGTATTTTAGCGGGCAACGAAAGTCGTTCTCGCTCAGGCTTGATCCGGTAGGAACCCCTTTCCAGAATCGGGTTTGGCAGGCATTGTTGGGCATTCCCTTCGGCGAAACCCGCCGTTACGGCGAGCTTGCGGAGCAACTTGGAAGCGCCAGCGCGCGTCGAGCGGTCGGCGCTGCCAACGGGAGAAACCCCATCGCCATCGTGGTGCCCTGTCATCGAGTCATCGGCGCGTCAGGCGAACTCACCGGATTCGCAGGCGGGCTTGAAGTCAAGAAACGACTGCTCATGTTAGAAGGCAGGACGGGCGACGAATCGAAAAGGAAGAAACCGGCCGCGTCGCGACCTGCAAAGCGTGCTTGAATAAGCAACTATGGATGACGACAAACCCTCGAAACCATACCGCTTTGTCGAATCATTGTACGACCTCGAGAGCGGGAAAACGATAGTTCGACACCCGCACAAAGGCAATGAATGGCTGGAATGCAGCCTCCTGCCGTGTATTCTCAAAGGGCAGCCCGTTCCATCGGTTTCGGGTCCGGAGGAATGTGAGGTCTTTGCCGTTCCGCCGGACGCAGAAAGCGCTGTCTTTGAGACGCCAAAACAGATGGAACTGAAGATCACTTTTCCCGGGCACACCGGTTTCTTACGGAAGTGTTGAGCACAGGCCTTTCATGACAGCGCTGCGCCCGTTCGCGGACCGGTGCAAGCTTTCGCTCCACGCACAGCACAATCACTTGGCTGTCCAACCCCCATCAATCAGCAGGCTTGTTCCGGTCACCATCGCTGACTCGCCGCTGGCCAGGTACAACGCTGCAGCGGCCACTTCAGCAACGGACGCCATTCGGCCCAACGGGATATTCTGCTGCACATATTCGCGAAACACCGGATCTTCAAAGTACGGCCGCGTCATCGGCGTTTCGACAAAAGTCGGCGCGATGCTGTTCACGCGGATACCCGCCGAGGCAAGCTCCAGGGCCATGACCTTTACAATCCCTTCCAGGGCAAATTTTGTCCCGCAGTAGACGACCCGTTTCGGCAGCCCGACGTGCCCGGCCTGAGACGAAGTCATGATGATCGACCCCGGCCGGCCTAGCTCGACCATGCGCTTTGCAGCGGCTTGAGCGACAAAGAACGCAGCGCGCACGTTCAGGTTGAAGACGGCATCAAAGGTCGAGGCGTCGACGTCCAGACACGCTTGCGGTTTATTTGTGCCGGCGTTGTTCAGCAGAACATCAAGCCTCGAGATCTGCGCCATGCGCCCGGCAATTGCCCCGTGGTCGGTGACATCCAACGCCCAGCTCTCGGCGGATCCGCCGTCGGCCTGGATTTCCGCCTGCAAACCGGCCAGCACGGACGCGTCGCGCGCGACCAGGACGACGTGCGCCCCCTGGCGCGCGAACAGTTTTGCGCACCCCTCGCCGATGCCTCGGGAAGCGCCGGTGACAACCGCCGTCAATCCGTCAAGACGGAACGGCTCCTTCCTGATTTCATAAGATCTGCCTGTTTCGGGCATCCCCTGGCGCTGCTGCTCCTTCAGGCTGGTTTCTGCTTTAGAGCAGCAAACGTCATCAGTTTACGATCGCGCCAGGCAGCCCGTTCTGCGAGTTGCTCCGGGGGCAGGACCGACCGCCGTTCTGATTCGAGCCGCGCGATCAGTGATTCGTTCCACGGCTCATCGTGCGATCGCGAGGCATCAATCGCCTGGAAGAGCGGTCCGAATCGACGGGCATAGTCCCCGATCCCGCCGGGGGCGTTCAAATCGATCGTCTCAAACGGCCCCATGAAGGACCAACGGTAGCCAAGGCCGTCTCGAACCGTCTTATCGATATCCTCAGCCGAGGCGACGCCGTCATTAAACAGCGCCCATGCCTCCCGGAGCAACGCCCCTTGCAGCCGGTTTAAAACGAATCCTTCGACCTCATTGCGCAGCCGCACGGGAGATTGCCCGACGGATTTCATAAGCGCTTCAGCAAACTCCACGGCCGGCGTCTCCGTCCAAGGCGCCGGTACCAACTCGACCAACGGGATAAGGTAGGGCGGATTAACCGGATGCACGATCAGCACGCGGGAGCGAATCGATACATGCTCACTGAATTTCGACGCGGGAATTCCCGAACTCGAACTGCCGATGACCGCCTTTGCGGGCAGGCAGGGCTCGAGTGCCTGCAGTACCCTGGCTTTTGTTTCCATCTGCTCGAACACAGACTCTTGTACATAAGCCACATCCTCGACGGCAGACTCGAGACTCTGCGCGACTCGCACATTCCGTAAAACGGCTTCCGGCGAGTCGATCAGCCCGTGTTCGGCCAACCCGGCAAGCCGGTCTTTAATGACCCCGATCGCGCGTTCGGCCGCACCGGGCACAGAATCGAACAAGCGGACCGGGTGGCCGGCCCTTGCAAATACGATTGCCCAACCGGCGCCGACCAACCCCGTGCCCACAACGGCAATGGGCCGTTTCTCTCCAGCTAAACCAGCATCGCTGTCCTGTCCCATAGCCTCTCGCCCGTCAACTCACCAGGGAACGGTCTCCGTCGGCCAGGCAGATCTCGCTGATGCGAAGTCCATCCTTGGTGATGCGTGAGGGGAACGCTTCCCTTAAACGCTCCTCGTGAACCGGCACCACACGATGCTTGTCGTAATGCACCGCCTTCATCATCTCCTCCGTGACCAGGACAAGATTAGTCTGGCTTCCAATGGCCAGGCCTACCGGATTGTAAACCTTGTCAACGCCGACAACGCTGCCATCGCCTTCCAGGTTCTCGTACACGTAAATGAGGTCACCGGCCAGGATCCAGCAATCATCCGAGGTTTTCTTCCCGTCGTTTCGGACGGTAACCCACATGGAGCCGAACGTGTGGGTATCGAAGGCGGCATGAAGATCGATTCCCGGCAAGACCTCCTCCATATCGCCGTCGACTGTCACCAAGCGTCGCTTTTGGGCCAATTCCACCCCTCTCAGGACGTCTCCCGGGTCTATCGCCACCGTGATGTATTGCATCCGTTCCGGAAGAGACATCGCCCAGACCCACTTTGCGATTTCACGCTCCTGAATGTAAAACTTGGCATTCGGGAAGTCTTCGACGTTGCCGAAATGATCGAAGTGGGCGTGGGTGACGAAAACCGTATCCACGTCTTGCGGCTTTAGCCCGCACTCGCCCAAAACCGCCTCCGGCGGGTGCCAGTTGATTACCCCGAATTTGTCGCCGAGGTACCCACCGAAATCCTTGTGATTGTATCCCACATCCACCATCGCGACGTGGTCCTGACCTTTGATCAGTACATAGCAATACGGCAGTTTACGATACCCTTGATTGTGCGCCCCGTAAATGATCCCGCTCACGTGGTAGTTTGGCACGTAAGCGTACTCCAATACCCAGATTGAATAGTTAGCCACGTTAACTTTCTCCTTTGTAAGGTCTTAGCCTTCTCGGCTTTTCGGGAATCGCCCGGGCGACTTACCGCACGCGCAACATCCCTGTTGAAAATTGACCGTCACCATGCCGAACCGGTCATCCGACGCCTTTAGCAGATTGGAATGAGCCGCTTTGAGGCGACGCGTCAGCCCCGTGGCCGCGTCGCGTGCCAACGGCTGATCCGGGATCTTTGACAAATGCGCCAGCACGGTTTGCAGCTCCGCGGCAACTGCATTTAACAAGAAGGCGTGACGCGTTGCACAAGGGGGCACCTTTCTCGCCTTAAGTGCGGAGAGCCCTTCCTCAAAGCGCATTTTAGCCGCCTCCAGGGTCGCCAACTCCATCCGGTTGCGTGCACAGGTCGCATACAGAAGGAGAACGCCTCCGAGTTGGCCTACAACGCTCTTGAATGCATTAAAAGCCGGCAGCGTTGCCAAAGCGTACCGGAGCAGATCCTCGGACTCGGGTTCCGCAGGCCAGGACTCCGCGGGGCATCGTTCCGGCAAAGAAAAACGATGGTGCGCAGACAACGAAGGCGCCTTTTCCAACCCTTGAACCACCAGGTCAGCAATTCTCTCAGGCCCCTTGCAGCGAAATGTCTCTTCCATCAGGAATTCGATTGTTCAGATTCCATCGGTTCTGCGGCAGCTTCCGTTTCTCGTAGGCACAGCGAGACACGTCACGCGGCAGACGTTTTAAAGCGTCGAACCCGCAAATCCGCCTGCTCCTTGTGAGCGATGAAGTTTTCAATGGCGCACAAACGCGAACAGTACTCACCGATTTTCACGCTCGCCGCCTCGTCGCACTCCTGGTAGGTGCAGGTCTTCAGGAACTTACCGACCCAGAGGCCGCCGGTAAATCGTGCGCCTCCCCGGGTCGGCAGCGTGTGGTTGGTCCCGATCACCTTGTCTCCGTACGCAACGTTGGTGTACTTACCCACGAAAAGTGCGCCGTAATTCGTAAGCGCATCCAGGAATCGCCGGGGGTTTTCCGTCAGGACTTCGACGTGTTCGGACGCGATTCGATTTGCTTCCGAGACCAGCTCATCGAACGAGTCGACCAGGATCACCTGTCCCTTGTCCTGCCACGCTTTGCCCGCTACCGGCGCCGTCTTAAGGGTCTTCAGCTGGCGGTCAATCTCGCGCAAGGTTTCATCCGCGACCCGGCGGGAGGTGGTCAACAGGATGGCGGGCGTGGTGGGCCCGTGTTCCGCCTGACCCAGAAGGTCCGTCGCCGCCATCTCACCGTCGGCGGTATCGTCCGCAATGACAAGGATCTCGGTCGGGCCGGCCAGCAGATCGATCCCGACGTGCCCGAAGACCTGGCGCTTCGCCTCGGCCACGTAGGCGTTTCCCGGGCCTACGACCATATCGACCGGGGCGATCGTGTCGGTACCGTACGCCATCGCCCCGATGGCCTGGACACCGCCGAGCAGATAGATTTCATCCGCACCGCCTAACGCCATGGCCGCAATGGTCGCGTCGTGCGGTTTGCCGCCGGTCGGGGGCGTGCAGGCGATGATGCGCTGCACGCCGGCCACGCGCGCCGTAACAATGCTCATGTGGGCGGAAGCCACCATCGGGTAACGGCCGCCGGGCACGTAGCACCCGACGCTGGCCACGGGAATGTTCCGGTGGCCCAGAATGACGCCCGGCAAGGTCTCTACCTCGACGTCCTTGATGGCGTCACGCTGCACCTTTGCAAAATTGCGAATCTGTTCCTGAGCAAACTTGATGTCTCCAACGGTCTGCTCCGGCAGTCTTGAAATGCAAGCATCGATTTCTGACGGGGAAAGGCGAAAGGAAGGAGGTGACCATTTGTCAAACTCCTCCGAGAACCGCCTGACCGCGGCATCCCCGCCCCGCTGAATTTCACCCAGGACGCGCTCGACCGTCTTTCGAACGTCGACGTCGGCCGCTCCGGAGCTTTCTTTGGTAACATCGGTTTTGAGGTAGGTAATCATAGGTCCGAATTGAACTGCTGGCAGTGATTGGGCGATCTCGTTCTAACAATTCCGAAACTTATGGCTTAACCTCCGCCGTCACCTTGGTGAGCTTGTAGTGATCTGCGGGCGGTTTACAATTCTGGCAGTTGATGTTGGGTTCATCCGGGGCCGGCGTTACATCCGCGGGCAGCGGCTGGATGGTCGCCCCTGGCGTCGGCTTTCCCTCAAGTGCTGACACGAGCGATATTTCGGGTAGAAATGCCTGGCTGAACGACTCCGTAACGAAAGAGCTGGGCACGGTCCCTTCTGCAAAGGCGTTAGATCCGTTTTCGAGGCGGTCGCCTTTGATCGTGCGGACCTCGTCTGCGGTCACCCAAGGCAAAGGGTATTGGATGTTGTGCGTTTGCAGTTTGCGCTTACCGGTGAGCATCTCCATCATAAGCTTGAACGCATAGCCGGAGGTGGCCGGCGGAGACCCGGACGAGACCCCCTGAAGGCCACGCTTACGCAAATCCTCGTTGGCCAAAGCGAGCCTAAAGCCGTTCGAGTTTTCGCCCGTGACCGGGATCAGCTTATCGGGGCGTGCCGCTAAAAGCGCCTGAATCGCCCCATATTCACCGGCCTGAGCCCATATGCCGTCAACGTCCGGGTGCGCCGCGAGCGCCTTGGCCGTTTCCTGCTGGGTGGTGCGATCATCCCAGTAACTGTAATACTCCTGCACAACCTGGATCCCAGGATACTTTTTGAAAATCGACATCGCTCCATCGGTATGGCGTTGGTCGACGGAGTTACCAGGAACGCCTCTGCTGAGAAAAATTTTACCTTTACCCTTGAGGCAGTTGACCAGGTACTGGGCGGTGTTTTCGCCAAACCCGGCCGTAATGTAGCTGACGTTATAGGCCGAAGGCTCAGTCACAGTGGCATCATACATGAAAAAGAGAACGCCTTGTTGGCTCCCCCGTTTTACCGTCCGGTTGAGCGCGGTCGCTGAGATCGGAAAGCTGATCACCCCATCCGCGTGGGCCGCGATCATGCTTTCGTAAGCCGAGATCTGGGCTTGCACGTCCGTACCGGAAATGACCTCGCGCAGTTCGACTATCTTGTCGTAGGGCGGGGTGGCCGCCAAGGCTTTGACGATGTTTGCCGCTTCGCTCTGCCATGCGTTTCCGCTATAACTCAGACTCAGGTAGATCAGGTACTTGTCTTTGCCTTGCACGGATTGGGGCGATCCGCAGAAAAAGCAAATGGCAGCAGCCATAAGGCTTACTATGAGGCGGTACTTACCGGATTTTGTTTGGATCTTCATAGGTTCATCATTTCTTTCAGTGGTCGTTCCCGCAGCCGGCGAACGGAAGGGGTTGGTCCAACCGGCGGGCTGACGTAATCGGCTTCAGCGGTCGTTCTCACCCCAGCCTATTTCCCCAGCCTGGCGCTTCGGTTTGAAGTCGAGGTCTGCGTCCGGTTGCGCCGTCTAAAAACGCTTGGCATCGGCCAGGAAAGGAGCAACAGCGCGATAACGATGATGACTCCTTCCAGTACCGTCCTCCAGCCCTCCTCCAACCCGACCGCAGAGATGATCGTGCTGATCGTGGTAAGCAGGATCGCTCCCCCCACCGTACCCTCAAACCGTCCGGTTCCACCTAAAATTGACGATCCGCCCACCACGACGGCTGCGATGGAAGACAATACGTACGGCTCACCCATTCGAAGGGTGGCTCCGTTCGAATACCCAACCAGCATCATGCCAACGATGCCCCCACATAACCCGCTCATCGCGTAAACCGACGCGATGACTTTGTTTACCCGCAGGCCCGCAATTCGAGCAGCAGCCGGGTTGGTACCTACCGCGTAAAGGCTCCGGCCGTAACTTGACCTGCTTTGAAGCAATGCTGCGGCTATGGAAAACAGGATGACGAAATAAATGACGACCGGTACACCCCAGGCCCTCGCCTGCATAAGAGCCGACAGTAGCGAGGGAGAAGAACCCCGCGGGGTGCCGGCCGTAAAGCCGAGGCACAGGCTATAAATGACGATTCCTGATGCGAGCGTCATGATGAAAGGCGGAACCTTCGCGATGGTCACCCCGAAGCCGTTTATCAGGCCGCAAAACCCACAAACCAGGAGGACCGGCACAAGAAGCCACGCGTTTGCGCCAGCACCCGCCCAAGTCGTTGTGAGCACCCCCCCGAGCGTGATCAGCGAACCAACCGAGAGATCCAGGCCTCCCATCAGGATCACGAGGCCTTGCCCAAAGCCGATCACGATCAGGAAAGAGGACAAAACCACAATCGTTTCAACCTCGTTCCAGGAACCGAACGAAGCGCTGATCGCGCGGGAGGCGATGATCAAGATCGCACAAATAACGAAGATGGCGGCGATCTGAATCACCTGGCTGTCCTGTCCCCGGCCAAGGCGTCGAGGTTGCACGCCCGACGTTGGTTCCGGCGCTGCCGGCCGGCCGCCGTCCTTTGGACCGGGCGCAAGCCGCGCTCCCGTTTCCGGCGAGGGCGTTGCCTTGCGGGTCAGGTCATGCGGTTGCTGGCTCATGACGAGCTTGCCCCCAGACGAGAGACTCGGAAGACCGTTTCAGAAAAAGCGAGCGCCGCGATCATGATCACGCCCTGAAACACCCCGATGTAGAACGACTCAACCCCGGTCGAAAACAACACCTTCTGGAGCAGCGTCAGTGCAGCTGCCCCGATCATCGAGCCGATAAGTCCGCCGCGTCCTCCGAGCAGCGAGGTTCCACCGATGACCACTGAAGCAAAAACCAGCAAGGAAAACGACGAACCGGCGGTGGGATTACCCGTCGCAGTCTGCGCGCTCAACATAAAACCGGCCAGGGCATAGACGCAACCGGCGAGGCAATACGCCAGGAACCTTGTCCTTGACACCGAAATTCCTGATAACCTTGCAGCCGCCTCGTCCTGGCCAATGGCATAAATCGCAACGCCGAGGTCTGTCGTTTTCAGAATGATCCACACGAACGCTACCAGCAGCAGGACCAGCGCCGCGACGGGAAACCCAAAAATCTGGTCGGTAAAGAAGTTGGCGATGAAGTCAGAAACATTACCGCCGGGGGCGCCCAAAATAACCAGCGCCAGCCCCTGGCAAACGATCATCGTGCCCAACGTAGCCCCGATTGACTGTAACCTGCCGTAAGCGACCAAGGCGCCGTTGACCGCGCCCACCAACGCGCCAAGGAGGCAGACGACCAGGATGGTGATCGCTGCTCCATACGGGCCGGGAATGGGGTATACCGCAAGGATCACATTGGTCAGCGAAATGACGCCCCCGACAGAAAGGTCAAAATTCTTTGTTAACACCACGATCGTTTCACCCGCTGCCGCGAGGGCCAGCGGCGCCGCGTTATTAAACAGCGTAGCAATCGAGAATAGCGAAACCGCCCCTTTTTCACTCCCGGCGTAAACCGCAAACAAGACGCAATAAATGAGCCCCGCTACCAGTGCGCCGTTGCCTAACCATGCAAGCACCTTTTGCTTCATTCAGACGTCTTTACCTCCGAAGTGTTAATGTTAACCCCGTGCCCGTGACCGGTCATGGCAGCCACCATCATTTCCTCTGTGACGTCCTCCCCGAAAAGCTCGGAACAAACCCTTCCGCCGTAGAGCACAAGGCAGCGGTCGCATAGTCGAAGGATTTCGGGGAGTTCCGAAGAATACATAAGGACGCTCCCTCCTTCGGCCGCGAAGCGCTCAACGGCCTCATAAATCACCTCTTTTGTACCCACATCGACTCCCCGCGTCGGGTCGAAAAGCAATAGTAACCCGGCCTTCGCCATGAACGCGCGGGCCAGAATCGCTTTTTGTTGATTTCCTCCGGAGAGGTTCCGTACGGAAAAAGGAAAGTATTCCGGATTAAGTTCGACCGAACTTGAGTACCGCAGCGCGAGGGCCTTTTCTCGCTTCGCGTCAATCCAACCCCAGCGCTGTAAGGATTCGACCGACGATACGGTAACGTTAGACAAGGTGCTTAAGCCGGCAAACAACCCGTCTACTTTTCGCTCTTCGGGAACGAGCACCATGCCGGCGCCTGCCCGCAGGGCCTCGCGGGGAGAATGGAACGTAACCGGTTGACCATCCAGTTTGATCGTTCCCGATACCGCGCGTTCCAGGCCGACGAGCGTGCGGAAAAGGTGGCGTTGACCTTGCCCCTCCAGGCCGGCGACGCCGACAACCTCTCCTTTGTGGATCGAAAAGCTGACGCCTTTAAGCCGGCTCGAGGTTAAGCCGTCGACAGAGCAGACAACCGGGGAATCTTTCGGGGCCTGCATCCTTCTCGCCTGGTGCTGGGAAATCGCCCGGCCGACCATCATCTGAAAGATGTCTGCGTTTGAAACGCCTGAGAGATCTACCGTGTCCACGCTGCGCCCGTTTCGCAGGATTGTACCCCGTTTGCAAATCGCCCGGATTTCGTGAAGTCGATGGGATATGTAGAGAACGGCCAGGCCCTTTTTGACGGGTTCAAAGAGCAGCTCAAACAACCAACTCGGATCGGGCAACGCCGCCGTCGGCTCGTCCAGCACAAGGAGTCGAGGATCATGGCTGAGCGCCCTCACAATTTCGAGTCGCTGCTTTTCGGCCAGGGAGAGATTTCCAACGGGAACGTCTGGCCGGATGCTGCTCAGCCGAAAACGCTCAAGCACCTCGAGTGCCCGCGCCTCATTGGCCCGGTGCGTTGCAAGCCCAACCCGGTTCTTCTTCAGTGTGGGAAGGAAAAGGTTTTGCGCGACGGTGAGGTTTGGAAGGAGGCTTAATTCTTGGAATGCGGTCGAGATGCCCTGCTCACGAGCCTCCGTGATGTTCTTTGGAGAATACTGCTGCCCATTCAGGAATAACGATCCCCGGTCTAACCCTACAACCCCACTTAGGATCTTGACCAAGGTGGATTTGCCTGCCCCATTCTCTCCTAACAGGGCATGGATCTCACCTGCTTGCACCAGGAGGTTAACCTCATCCAGCGCGACCGTAGCGCCGTAGGTTTTCCTGATCGCCTGGGCCGATAACAAGGGGGAGGGCATGCCCATGTCCTGTCAGGATTGCGCCGGGTTCAAGGGCGGTAAAGGACGATTCCGCCCCGCCTTGTACGTTTCCGCATAAAAAAAAGGAGTCCTCGGCCCGGTTGCAAAGCGCCGCAACGGCACCGGTAATTCAACCGGCAAACCACCCCGTCATCGTTCGACGACTTGGCTCAGCGCCTTCCGCCGCGTTTGCGTGCGCCCGTCGGAAGGCGGCCGGCGTTATGCCGAAAAAGCGCCGGAAATGCCGGCAGAGGTGCGCCTGATCGAAAAAACCGCACCGCCTCGCAATCTCCGTCAGGGAAAAACCTTCATCACTTTGCGTCATTAACTCCCGCGCGCGGCTCAGGCGCATCCGCAATCGGTACTGGTGCGGCGTGCAGCCGGTGGCCATTTGGAAGCTGCGGGCAAAATAGTCAACGCTCAGGCGCGCCTGATCCGCAAGCTCAGGTAGAGAGGCGCCATCAGAAAAGTCATTCTCCAGGCGCTGGATGGCGCGGCGAATGCCCGGATGGACAGCTGAGGTGCGCCGCCCAAAGCCGTGCTGATCCCGCACGCGGCTAAGCAGGCTCACGGCGAGCGCGCCTGCCAATGACTCAAAGTAAAGCGGGTCCAGCCAGCAGCCGTTTTGAGTCTCCTCCATCAAAAGCGAGCAAAGGGCTTCGAGCCGATGGTCGATCCAAAACGACACGCGCGGCAGCTGCTCGAAAAGCGGCCAAGGGATGGCCAGCTTGGCAGCCGCGGTTTCGAGGCAAGGTCGTGAGAACACGAATTGCGCCACCCGCCCGGGCGCGCCTTTCCATTCGAACTGCAGTGGAACCCGGGGCGGCACCATCACGAAGTCCTCACGAGTAACGCGGCGCCGGGCCAGGCCGAGTCGCGGGATCGTCAGCCGCAGCTCGCCTTTCTCGGGCCGGGAGCGGTACTTGAACCAATACCCGTCCGGGCCAGCATTGACCTTGAAATACCCGCACGGCGGCAGTTCGCGGAGCAGCACTAAAAGGCCGGTGAACCCCGACCGGTCGCTGCGATGGGTGATCAAACCCTCAGGGTCGATTTTCGGGAGCATAAGCTGGGAGGCTGTGGTGCAACGTTTCGGCCCGGGGGCGGTTTGTCCGGCTTTACGGCACGCCAAACCTTCCGTCACGCCGCCAACAACGACCGGCCGGGTCTCCACCGCCGGGGAATCACGGTGCATCGATTCCTAATCATTGTGCATCGATTCGTCAAGGGCCAACCCGTGATTTTTTGGAGGGCGCCCCCGCCGGGGCGGCAGCCTGTGCGGGCGCGGTTGACAGCCACGCATCCATTCAGGGATGATGAATACGGGGGCAGAGCAACGCGTCTCAACGGCGCGGCACAACCCATGGGATCCACCAACAATCACCTCAATGGCAAACGGCGCGTGACCACCCGTGATATTGCCCGCGCCGCGGGAGTCTCGCAACCGACCGTCTCCCGGGCCTTGGCCGGCGATGACGCGATCAGCGATGCGACCAGGAACCGAGTGCTGGCCGTGGCTAAACGGCTCAACTACCCAACCTCACGCCTCCAGCGTGCGCCGTCTCTCCTGGCCCGGCGAAAACGGGTGATCGGGGTGGTCGTGGCCGCGCTGCACAACTCGTTCTACACGTATTTCGTCGGCCACCTCCACGATGAACTCGCGGCGGCGGGCTATTCAATGGTGTTGATGATCGACCAGTTCGAGCACTCGGCGGACCTCAGCAAACTGCAGGGCTTACTTGACGGAACGCTGGCCGGGGTGCTGTTCACGACCGCGACGATCCACTCGGCTGCGGTCCAGCTCTTGTATGACCGCGGCATACCATTGGTGCTGGCGGTGCGTTCCGTTTCGGGCTTGCCGGTCGACACGATCGAGAGCGACAACGTCATGGCCGGACGCGACGCGATCCGGCACCTCACCAGTCTGGGACACCGGCGAATCGGATTTGTGCTCGGACCGCGCGACACGTCGACGAGCCTGCAGCGGTTCGAAGGAGCGGCTCAAGAACTGGCCGGCCACGGCCAAACCGTCTCGCCGGAGCTGTTGATCTGGAGCGACTATTCACATGAAGCGGGTTATTCGGGCCTCCTTCGCCTCGCAAAAGCGCAACCGCCCCCGACGGCCTTGATTTGCGGCAACGACGTGGTCGCGCTGGGAGCACTGGACGCCGCCAGGAAGCAGGGGATCGCCGTGCCGGAGGCCATGTCGATCGTCGGCTTTGACGACATCCCGATGGCGGGCTGGGCGATGGTGCAGCTCACCACGGTCCGCCAGGGCATTGAAGCCATGGCCACGCTGGCCGCCCGCCGCATGCTGGAACGGGTTCAGGCGGCCGATGACCTGCCGCCGCGACATGACGTCTTGCCCACCAGCCTTGTCTTGCGGGGAACGACGGCACCGCCGCAACGATGACGCCGGCCGTGCGAAAGATCGTGGCGCGCACAACGCCGCCTACTACGAATACGGCAATACGTGCCGGGCGTTAAGCCAACGGCCCCCTAAGCCGATATTCTACCAAGACAATTATCTGAATGGTATTACTTAATTGCCTGAGGGTTGACCGGAGAGCCCGCACCGCCCGGTAGATGGAGCGGCGGAGCGACGAAGAAGAATTCGTAGACGCCGTCTGCGGCGCAATCCTCCGCCAACTCTTTCACGTAAAAGATTTCACCCATCGAGATCCCGATTGAGGGGATGACGACCCAATGCCAAGGCTGTTTCGCTTCGTTGGTTTCGTTGGGACGAACTTCGCAGCCCCACGTGTCGGCGCAGATTGCCGCGATGTCCTTCTCGCGGATCCAGTAACAGGTCTCAAAGGCGAGACCCGGGGCAGGGCCTCCGCCATACCCAGCCCAGTCACGCTGCGCGAGGCAGCGCTCCTGATGGCCGGTACGAACGATCACGAAGTCGCCTTTTCGGACCTCGACGGCCTGATGCGTAGCACAGGCATCCAGATCGGCGTTGGTGACGGCGTAACCGTCCTCAAGCGAATCGAGGCCTTTGAACCGCGCCACATCAAGCAACACCCCGCGCCCGACCATCTTACTCCGCACGTGCTCGATCCCAAGCTTCTTTGCGCCGCGGGCATCGACCAGCCGCGCATCGTGGCCATTGTACATCCTGTCATCGAGGAAAATGTGACAGAGTGCGTCCCACTGCGTGGATGCCTGGCAGGGCATATTGATCGCGTCATCCGCGTAGCGCAAATACGGCGCGGGCTCGTCCTGGTTGCCGGCTGCTGCGTCAGTGCCCGTCGCCAGCATCGTGTGAATGGGATTCCAACGGCCACCGAAAAGGCCGGACTGAATCGGCTCCTTCAGCGAGAGGCCAAGCGCGAATACTTTACCTTTCCGGATCAGGCGGGCTGCGGTGACGATGTCGTCAGCCGTGACGTTGTTCAGGGTTCCTATCTGGTCTTCGGGTCCCCAGCGTCCCCAGTTAGAAAGCTGCTTGGCAGCCTCGTAGATTGCAGCCTTATCAACCTTCATCTGTTTTCCTCCACCTGGTCCTACGGGTCGCGGTAAACCTCCCACAGCTCCCCTCGAAGGCAAACACTCGTTCATCGGACCCTGTCCCCGGCCCCCTTATACCATTCAGATAATTGTCCTGGTAGAATGCCGGCCCAGGGGGATGCCGGCGCCGGAGGATGCTCCGGACTTGGTTGAATCGGTCACGCTTTCTGCCGCCCCTTTCAGGGCTGAGTCGTGGGACGGAAGACAAAAATTTTACCTCAATGGCCGTCGAAATGATATCAGCCCTTGCCTTAGCCGCTGCTCAGGTTTTGGATACTCGGGCAACCGCCGCCTCGACGAACCCGCGCCGTTGGTTAAAGATTGAAGCATGAGCCGCCTCGACGAAATCGTTGCCCACAAGAAAACAGAAATCGAACCATGGCTCGCCCATACCGAGGCTTGGCGTGACCGGGTTTTAAGCCATCGCCCAAACTACCGCGGCTTCGAGCAGCGATTGCTGGCGCGCGGTTTCGGGGTCGTGGCTGAGATCAAACGCGCGTCCCCCTCCGCCGGCCTGATTGCGGATAATTTCGACCCGGTAACCGTCGCCAGGCAATACGACGCCGCCAATGCCGATTGCATCTCCGTTTTGACCGACGAACGCTTTTTCCAGGGCCACCTGGATTACCTGGCCTTGGTGCGGAAGCACGCCGGGCGGCCGTTGCTCCGGAAAGACTTTACCTTGCACGAAGTCCAGGTTTACCAGGCCGCGTTGGCCGGGGCGGACGCGGTTCTGCTGATTGTGGCCGCGCTGGATGACCAAACCCTCGCCCATTTGATGAACGTCTCCCGTGAGATCGGCATTGATTGCCTGGTGGAAGTGCATCAGCCGTACGAACTGGAGCGCGCGTTGAAGGCCGGGGCGACGCTTTTAGGGATTAACAACCGCGATCTGACGACCTTTAAAATCGATCTGCAAACCACTGAAGACCTGGCGTCCCTGATCCCGGAACAATGCACCGTCATCAGCGAGAGCGGAATCAGGACCAAAGAAGACGTCGAGCGCGTGGCCGCGGCCGGCGTTGACGGCGTACTCATCGGCGAGGCCCTGATGCGGTCGTCTGAGCCGGGCCGCTTGCTCGAGGAGTTGCGGTCGGCGGCAACGGCCGCGAAATGAACCCCGGCGCATTGCCTGTGCCCTGGAGACCGGTTGTCGTGTCTCCGGAATACGCGAAGCGGCGGCTCGACGTGTTTGTGGCGCAGGCGCTGCCGCACCTGTCTCGTTCCCGGGTCCAGGCCCTGATCGAGCAAGGCAACATCCTGCTTAACCAGAAACCGGTGCGGGCCCGTGAAATGGTCCGCACGGGCGACGTGGTCTCGGTCCGGGAACCGCCGCCGCAACCGGCGGCGGTGACGCCGGAAGACATCTCGCTGAACGTCCTCTTCGAGGACGAGTACCTCCTGGTCCTGGATAAACCTGCGGGCATGGCCGTGCATCCGGGTGCCGGGCTGCATTCCGGCACGCTGGTCAATGCGCTGCTGGCGAGACCGGGCTCGTTGAGTTCGATCGGCGGCGAAGCGCGACCAGGCATCGTCCACCGTCTGGACAAGGATACCACCGGGTGCCTGGTTGTCGCGAAAACCGATCAGGTTCACCTCCGGTTAAGCCGCCAGTTCGCCGGGCGCGAAGTGATCAAGTGGTACCTGGCGATCTGCCGCGGCGTCCTCAAACAATCACCGGTGGACATCAAGGCGCCAATCGGCCGTCACCCGGTCCAACGCCACAAGATGGCGGTGACGCCGCGCGGCCGGCCGGCACGGACGACCTTCACGCTGGCGCAACGGCTCGCGGCCGGCAGCCTGCTGCATTGCCGCTTGTGGACGGGGCGGACGCACCAGATTCGGGTTCATCTCCAGGAACTGCACAACCCATTGTGCGGGGACCCGGTCTACGGCGGCGCGGACCCGCGGTTTCCCCGTCCCCTGCTGCACGCGTGGCAGCTCGGATTTTTTCATCCGGCCGACCGGCGCTGGATGAATTTCATCGCCCAAGTGCCGGATGATTTTGTTAGGCTGGGAGTCGATACCGATGAGCTTATTCGAAAGTGGCCTCGAATACCTGATCCGGCAATTAGAGGCGAATCAGCGCCTTCACCAGGAACGCTATTCTCGCGCCCTCCTGGACCGGATCCAAGCGATCGCGACGAGTGAACCGGAGGAAATCGAAACCGCCGAGGAGGTAGTGGCCTTGACGGCCAACGGCGCCGACCTCTGGCCGCTTACGCCCGCCGCCGTCGAGGTGCCTTCCGGCGAAGAAGCGGTATCCGGCGAACCGGCCGAAACGCTGGAATCGTTGCGTGAGCGGGCGATGCAATGTCGAAAATGCCCGCACCTGGCGGCGTCCCGCCACCAGGTGGTTTTCGGCATCGGGAACCCGGAGGCGGAACTGATGTTTGTCGGGGAAGCGCCGGGCGCCGATGAGGACCTGCGCGGAGAACCTTTCGTCGGGCGGGCCGGGGAACTGCTTACCCGTATCATCGGCACGATGGGATTTTCGCGGCAGGACGTCTACATCGCGAACGTGCTCAAGTGCCGTCCGGACATGCCGCCGGGAACACCCGGCAACCGGCCGCCGACCCCGGCTGAAATGGAGACCTGCCTCCCGTACCTGCGCCGGCAGATCGAACTGATCCGTCCGCAGGTGATGGTCGCGCTCGGTGCCACTGCCATGCGCGGGCTGTTCGGCACGTCCGAGCCCATGCGCGGCCTTCGCGGCCAGTGGCACGAATTTGACGGAATCCCCGTCATGGCCACGTTCCATCCGTCGTACCTGTTGCGTAACCAAGCGCTGACCGAGAAGCGTAAAGTGTGGGAGGACATGCTCCTGGTGCTCGAGCGTTTAAACCGTCCGATCAGCGAGCGACAACGCAACTATTTCATGGCCAAGTAAAGCAACTCATCATTTCCATGGCAACCAATCCCCCACCCGAGGTTGGTGCGTCTACCCGCTCGGTGATGGTGGTCGATGATGAACCGGAAATCGCCGGTTACCTCGCCCAGGCGCTCAGCGACCACCATTGGCGGGTAACCATCGCCGTCGACGGACTCGATGCGCTGGAAAAGATCCGGCAAACGGGTGCACCCGATCTTCTCGTCCTGGATCTCGGACTGCCTCGCATGGGTGGGATGGAACTGGCCCACAGGATCCGCTCCCAACATCCCCGGACCCGTATCATCGTCTCTACCGGTTACAGCATCCGGCTGGAACCCCACGAGATCCAGGAACTCAACATCCGGCGGGTGCTCTCTAAACCCTACGGATTGGAAGTCCTGGTCGAGGCGGCCGACGAAGCGTTGGCGTGACCTGCAGGGAAGCAGGCAAGGAAAACGCCACAAATGACGGAGCTTCTTTGCGGCTGCAGGCTCCTATACAAAGGTTAAAAAAAGCCGGCCCTTCCTCACTTGCGGCATTTTTCACTTTTCACTTGTGGCATTCGCGGCGTTTTCCTTTGATCACGACCGATGAGTTGCCCGAAAGCTTTGTTCCTGGCGGGTGCGGCTGGTCTGTCGCTCTTCCTGACGGCCTCCGCTTGCCGCGCGATCGAATGGAGATCCTCGTTTTATAAATGCGTGGTGAACCTGCCTGATACCTCGCCCCAATTTAATCCCTGGGCCCCCCTGAGTTCGACCCGTGGCGAGGATGAATCCGGCCTGGTGGGAATAACGGGCGCGCACCGGGTCGATTTCAGTGCGTACGTCTTCCTCGGGGTCATCCGGCTGGATCAGCAACCCAAATTTCAATTGAACGACAAAACCGTTCCCGAGCTCGAGAAACGGTACTTCGGCCCCGGAATGGGCTTCCTGCATTCGCTCGAACCGCTGCGGCGCAAGGACGGCATTCCGGGCTACCGGCTGACCGGCACCCACAAGTATAACGGCACCACTTACAACATCGTGGTGGACCTGCTGCAAGCCAATAACATGATCTATGAACTTGCCGGCCTGACCCAATACGAGCAGAAACCGCTCAAAGATCCGGACATAAGGTATTTCATGGAAAGCTTCCGGGTGACCCGGTGAGAGTTGAGTTCGGGGTTCGGAGTTCGGAGTTTGGAGTTCGGAGCGGCAGAGAATGCCACAGATGAGGAGAGGTGGCGGGTAACGGGTAACGGGTAACGGGTAACGGGTAACGAGTAACGAGTAACGAGTAACGGGTGTCGGGTAAGCAGTAACGAGTAACGAGTTGCGGGTACAAACTCGGAGAGGCCGGGCGGCATGCTGCGAATGAAGCACGCTGATCTGTGTCAATCTGTGTAATCTGTGGACGTTTTCTCTCTTTTCTGCGTGTTCTGCGGATGATTTAGTCTTCCCGCCGTGGTCGCCGTGGTTCGCCGTGTGAACTCTTACGTTGTGCCCGCCCAACCCGCTGTGCCCGCCGTGTGACCGTGTGAACTCTTACGTTGCGCCCGCCTTCCCGCTGTGCCCGCCGTGTGACCTTAATCTGTGTCAATCTGTGTAATCTGTGGATAGATCTCTTTTCTGCGGAGCCGCCAGTCCGGCCGCGTCCTGGAGGAAGGCATCGACGTCCTCCGGAGTCGTATCCCACGCGCACATCAACCGTGCGCCGCCCCCGGGCCCCACATCGGTGTAAAAGCGCCACCCGCGTTGGTAAAGCCCTTCGACCACCCGCGCCGGCAACTTCGTAAAGACCGCGTTAGCCTGGGTCGGAAACAAGAGTTTGACCTCCGGCAGCCGCTCCAACCCTTGCCGTAGCCGCAGGGCCATCGTGTTGGCGTGAGCCGAGCGTTCCAGCCACCGGTCTTTCTCCAAAAATGCCAGCCATTGGGCGGAGATGAAACGCATCTTGGAAAAGAGATGGCCGCTCTGTTTAAGCCGGTACTCAAAATCTCGAGCCAGTTCGCGCCGGAAAAATACGATCGCCTCACCATAGGCAAGGCCGGCCTTGGTGCCTCCGAAGCTGAGGAGATCCACGCCGGCCTTCCACGTCAGGTCAGCCGGTGAACAACCGTGACAGGCGACCGCGTTGGCGATACGGGCACCATCCAAATGCACGACTAAACCGGCTTCGTGAGCAGTCGCGGCCAGTTCGGCGGTTTCAGCCGGTGAATAGACGGTGCCCAGTTCCGTTGCGTTAGTGATCGAAACCGCTCGTGCCCGCGATGCATGAATCGGACGCAGTCCCTGCAGAACGCGGCCGATCGCCTCCGGCCGGATTCTGGCCTGTTCACCCGGCACGGGCAAGAGCCTGGCACCCGGAACAAAGTGTCCCAGGGCATTACATTCGTCGGTTTCAAGGTGTGAAAACTCGTGCACGAGCACCGCTTCATAGGGTTGCACCGCCGCAGCCAGCCCGAGGCAATTCGCCGCCGTCCCGTTTGCCGCGAAGTGAACCGCGCACTCGCAGCCGAAAACCCCGGCAACCGCGTCCCGCGCCCGCGCGGTGACCTCATCACCTCCGTAGCCGCTGGCGTGGCCGGAACCATAAAGGGCCATGGCCTCGATAACCTCGGGAAACACCCCCGCGTTATTGTCGCTCGCAAACTGCCGGCGGGAAGGCGCCATCCGCCAGCATGAACGCGTTCGAAGCGAGGAGCAACGGGAACAATTGCAGTTGCACCGCCGGAAACAACCGGCGCCGCGCAACCTCGCCGGACCGCTGGGGAACGACGCAAACGAATAACGGGCCGATCCACATTACGCTCGACCTTGACGGGTCGCCTGAACGAAAAACTCGGTCATGGAAGAGGAAATGGTGCTGGTGGTGCGCAGGGCCTTGTTCGATCAACTCGGGGCCTTCCAGGGCCTGAGCTTTGAGGCAAACCGTTACCTGCCGAGCTTCCTGGCGCGGGAACACAACTTCTTCGCGCTGCGTTCCGCCGCGGAGCAGGATCCGAGTCTTAAACAAATCATTCCTTACGCAATCGTGACCCACGGTGGCAAAGTCCTGCGGTACCGGCGCGGCAAAAAGTCGGGTGAACAACGCCTCGTGGCCAAAGGGTCGATCGGCATCGGCGGCCACATGAATGATTCGGACGAAGGCCTGTTTACGCTGGACGAAGCGGCCTACCTGGCGGGAGTGAAACGCGAGATCGAGGAGGAGATTTCGATCCCGGAGCCGGTTTCGAACCGGGTCGTGGCCCTGATTAATGACGATTCGAATGAAGTCGGCCGGGTCCACCTCGGCGTGGTGCACCGGGTGGAACTGCCCAGCCCCGAAGCCGTCAAACGCGAAAGCATGATCCTCGGGATAGAATTCCTGACCGCGGAACAACTTCGCGCCGAACGCGGCACCCTCGAAACCTGGTCACAGATCTGCCTGGACAACCTGGAGCGAATCCTCAACGGATAGCGAGTAACTGGTAACTGGTAACTGGTGCGGGCAGACGAAGGGAACGTCACGCCGCGGACGATGTCCGCGTGTTATGGGCCGGGGCGCCCTTTCGTGGGCAATACACCACGCCCGGCCGGAAATGCAAGACGACCGCTTGCCTGTGAAGGGTCCAGCGCCTTGCCGGGTTTCCTCCACCCGCTACCCGTTACCCGTTACCCGCGACCTCCGCGCGGTACGGCATGCCGGCCTGCGCACCGGCCCGGGTGACCTTGAGGGACGCAGCCCGGGTAGCCTGCCCGGCCGCCTCCGGTAAACTGAGGCCGTCGGCAATTCCGACTCCGAGCCAGCCGACGAAGCAATCCCCTGCCCCCGTGGTATCGACAGGTCGAACTTTTGGGGCCGGAAGCCGCCCTTTGCCTTCGGCATCGGCATAGATCACGCCTTCAGAACCGAGCGTGATCACCACCTGCCTGCAGCCCTGATTCAGAAACCAGCTCACGGCTTGATCCAAATCCGAAACGCCGCTGTAATCCTTCGCTTCGTGCTCGTTGACGACGATCGTGTGGACCGCGGCAAGGACCGGCTGCGGCAAGGGCCGTGACGGCGCCGGATTCAAGATCCAGCGTTTACCCAGTTCGTCGCAGAGCCGGGCTACCGCCCCAATGGCCTCATCCCGGATCTCGAGTTGGGAAATGACCACGTCCGCGCGCTCGAAAGCCGGCCGTGCCGCCGACACCATCGTGGAATCAAGCGCATCATTGGCCGATTTCGCGACGGCGATCAGGTTGTCCCGGGTTTTGCCGTCCACAAGGATAAGGGCGACTCCGCTGGGTACGCCGGGAGCGACCTGGAAATGGTCGAGATCGATCCCCTCGGCGGCGAGCCGGTCCCGGGCAGCCTTGCCGAAATCATCGGCGCCCCGGGCCGCGACAAAGGTGACATTACCCCCGGCGCGCGCGGCCGCCACCGCCTGGTTGGCGCCTTTGCCGCCTCCGAACGTTTGAAATTCGCCGCCCAGCACCGTTTCTCCGGGACCGGGCAGCCGGTCGCAGTAAACGACCAGATCGGTGTTTGAACTTCCGATGACGAGAATCCGGGAGGGCATAACTGCAGAAGACCAGCTGATCACGATGCCGTCAACCGGCTAACGGGCTTTTGAAACAGTCGATCGCGCGCGGGTCGCCGCATCAGGGCTACTTCGTCAGCTGCCCGGCCTGCTCGAGCGGCGCAACGGGCCGTTTCGGGCCCCGCGAAGCCACGGGAAGCAGGCCGATCCCGATCAGGACGAGCTGGCCGGCGATGAAGCCGATCAGGACGTTGAACGCCTGGTCCATGAACCCGTACGAATGCAGTCCGACGCCGAGCATATTCGTGCCGAACCACGAGAGGCTCGTGATGATGTTGCCGAACACGGCCATCAACGCAATCCCGCGTTCCTTGACGTAACCGCCCCAGCGGGCATGGAGGATGATCGCGTTCCAGAGGACGATGAGCAGGGCCCCGTTCTCCTTGGGGTCCCAGCCCCAGAAACGTCCCCAGGATTGGTCCGCCCAGATCCCGCCGAGGATCGTGCCGACGAGGCTGAACAAGGTGGCAAAGCAGACGATCCCGTAGATCATCCGGCCCAGTGACCGGCTCAATTCCGGGGTAAAAGACCTCACGAACAGCCGCCGGATGACGTAAATCACCCCGAGCAGACCGGCCAGGAAGGTGGACGAATAGCCGAGCGCCACGACCACGACGTGCGTGGCGAGCCAGACGTTGGTATCGAGAACGGCCCGGAGCATTTCGAGGGTGTCGCCGTCCAACTGCAGGTTGTAAGCGATCAGGAGCGTCACGAAACCGGCAGTGGCGGCGCACACGTTGCCGATGCCGTTACGGTAAATACGTTCGAGAAACAGGCAGAGCAACACCGCTCCCCACCCCACGAAAATCGCCGAACTGTAAAGGTTCGTCACCGGCGGGCGGCCCTGAAGGTACATGCGGGTGATCAGCCCGCCCGTGTGCAGCACAAACGCCAGCAGGAGCAACCACCCGGCCACCCGCGCCAGCGTTCGCGGCCAGAACAGCCACGAAAGCACCGCGCAGATGAACACGAGCACGTATAAAACCATCGCCTGCAGGAAGGGAGCGGCGTGATTGAACCAGGCTTCCAGGTCAGGACGGTTCAACTCTCCGGGAACGGTGCGGCGCAGGTAGTTCTGATAGTTGCTCACCGCGGCGTTAAAACCCGCGGCATCGCCTTGCCGGTAAGCGGAGATTAACGTTGCGTAAAACCCAACCGCAGGCTCGACGCGGCGAGTACGGATCGTGCCCAGCAACGCTTCACCAACGTGTTGCCAGCGGCCGGTCGCATCCGGCGCGGCGGGATCAGGAAATGCGTAGACGTACCTCGCCTGCGCCAGGTTTTGGTACCGCTGCGTAAACTGCAGAATCCGTTCGAAAGCAGCCTGGTCAAACGGCTTGCCCGCGTCGCGATCCTGGATGGCTTGCATGCCGGTGGGAACGGCCTGCGCGAACGCATCGATCTCTTCCTTGAAATCGGGTGATCCTTCCGGCTGAAGGCTGTTCTTGAGCCGGAGGTAAAGCAGCAGCGCGTTACGCAGCTTGATGATCTCGCGCTGAAAAGCGTTGCGCGTCTGCGCGTCGGTTTGTTCGGCCGCTTGGGCCTGCTTTTCAATCTCGCTCAGGAACGGCTTGAACTCGTTAAAGGAAAAAAGGTTGAAGGCAAACAGTTTGTCCTGCCGGTCGCTGCCGCCGAGCAGGTCGAGCAACTCGGGATTCACAATCTCGAATACCCTGGCCTGATCAGCTTCTTCCGGGCGCATCATCACGTTTACCAGCCACGCCACCGGCGGCACGGGTTTGTGCGGAACCGGTTCGTAAGCGCCGTGATGATTCATCAGCGACAATGAGATGCGCGCCACGCTGTCCATCGGCATCACCCGGCCGCCGACCAGCACCGGGAGTTTGCCGAACTCGACAAAATTGAAACCCTGCGGAGCCGGCTTTTCGGGCATCATCTTACTTGCAAGCCAGCCCGCGACGAGCAGCACGAAGATCCAGGGTGCAGCCTTTTTGATCATGACGCGGATGCTGATGCTCCCTGCATTTTACGTGCAAACCGGAACAGGTGCATACCGAACTGCAGCAGCAGGCCGGCGACCAGGAGACCGCAGGAAATGTAGGGCACCAGCCGGCCCGGGTTCTGCACCACCTGCAGGATGGTGGTGCGGTCGTTGTTATCGTAACCCGCCTGGTAAAAGGTCAGTCCGGCGTAACGCAACGGATGATTCATGTAGATCGATAATTCGCGGTCTTCCTTACGGGCCGGGTCAACCAGCCGGACCTGGCTGGAAAAATTTTTCGCGATATCGGTCCCGGCATAGCGGTCGTGACGGAACTTGAGCAGCTGCAGCGAAAACGGCTGGTAATAACGTTGCGGCTGCAGAGCGATTTGGAACGGCTTGCCTCCAACCTGGAAGTTGACCGGTTGCGGGAACCCGCTGGAAACGCTCCAGGAGCCGGCCGGCTGATCCTTGTCGAGAAGCGTCACGGCCGCGGTGGCGACGTTTCGTTCGTCCTGCTTATAGGTTTTGGGGATTTGCACGGCGACAGCCATCGGGCCCAGCTTCAGGTGCGGGTAAGCCGGTGACGGCAACCGGCCGGGGTTAACCAGAGCCGAATTGGGGTAGAAATCGTTCACCACCACTTTGAAATCCGTGCCGGGCACCTGAATGGTCCGGCCTTTGCGGAGGTCGGAGTCAGGGATGGAAATGATACGGTCACGGTCCGGCTGCGATTTGTCGGTGATGGCAAGTTCGTCGAAGTACGGGCTTTCGGAGAAATTTTTGCGTTCGCCTTCATCCAAACGCATCTGGCTTTCGACCTGGAAGATGCTGGTGATGAGTTGCCCGACCAGCATCAGGATGAGACCGGCGTGGAGCACGACGATGCCGAGCTTCTTCCAACTGAACTTAAACCGGGCCAGATGCGCGGCGATCAGGTTCAGGAGCAGCACGCCGCCCACCACGTATCCGCCCGGAAACCAGGGCACGGCGAACCGGGTGCCCGGGATCGGCAGAAACAGGGCAAAACTTTTGAAGTAACGGTTCTGCGCTTCGTAGATGCCGATGTGCACCTGGTCGAGCGTGCCGACGAAGACCAGGACCATCGCGCACGCGAGGCAGATGATCGTGAGCTTCAGCGACGCAAGGGGACGGAAAAGCGTTTTTATCCTGATCATTGATCGTTGCTCGACTTGGGTCGCCCAGGCGCACCCGGTTCACCTTCGGATGAAACCTGGGAGAACTGGAACGATTGCACAAACTGCGCAAAAGTCTCCTTCTGCGTTTCGACGAAGGCGGGCGGACCCGTCATCTTCACAAACCAGGTCCGGTCCGGGGTCTCCAGAACCGCGCCGAGGATCCGGGAAGGCTTGGCGCTTTGCGGCGGCGAGGCGTAGTCGACGAGAATACCTTCGACCGGGCCGGCCTGAACCGGCTGGGTCGCCTGCCGGAGTTCTTCATCGGAGGCGGGCGGCAACTCCACCTGCCCGCGCCACCGGTTCAAATTGGACGCCAGGCCGCCGGCCGTCCCGGGAAAGGAAACCACGGAAATATCGGCGTTTGCACCATCCGGTCCCGACGCCCGGAAACTTCCTTGCCGCATTTCGCTCAACGGCTGCTCCTGCCAGTTTGCCGGCGTGGTCCATTTCACCGCCGCAGCGGGTGCCGGCCCCGGCGCAACCAAGCCTGCCGCCATGAGTTCAGTCTGGCTGCTCGGGGGCTTGGGGACATCGTAAACCTGGACCGTGCGCCGCTCGCAACCCGCCACCGACATCAGGCTGAGGACAAGCCCGGCCCGCCGCAGCGGCGCCCGCATGTCTCGGGTCAACTTCCAAACGGTTACTACAGACAAAGACAAACGATTGTACATGCGAACTGCTCAGCCGGGCACCTCTCAGGCTCAGGCGGCGCTCTGGCCTGCCCGTGACCTCAGCTCAAAACGTCTTTTTAACTCCTCAAAATGGGTCGAAGGGAACCACTGGTATAGCATAAAATACACGAGCACGCCCGTGATTGAAACGTAAAGCCAGATCGGCAGGGTGAACTTGCCCATCCTGCGGTGCCGGTCGAAACGGGCCCGCAAGGCGGGAACCACGGTCAGGATGACCAGCGGAGGGATCGTGAATGCCAGCAACAGGTGCGTCGCCAGCAACAGGTAATAAAATAGCCGGATCCACCCGGGATAGGTAAATCGGACCGAGCCTTCGCCCACCGCCGCCATCATCCCGAAATGGTAACAGAGGTAGCACGTCAGAAACGCCGTCGAACAAACCAGGGCGGTGACCATGCTGGTGATGTGGAGCCGCTTGCGGTCCCGGAGGATTGCCCACCAGCCGAGCGCGATAAAGCCGGTGCTCAGGGCGTTAAGGGTGGCGTTCAGCGGCGGCAAATCAAAAATGTTCATCACGAAGGAGGCGATAGAGAATGCCACAAATGAAGAGTGTCGGGTGTCGCTCGGAGTTCGGAGTTCGGAGTTCGGAGTTTGGAGTTCGGAGCGGCAGAGAATGCCACAAGCGGAAAAATGCCACAAATGAAGAGTGGCGGGTAACGGGTAACGGGTAACGGGTGTCGGGTGTCGCTCGGAGTTCGGAGTTCGGAGTTCGGAGTTCGGAGTTCGGAGTGGCATCATGGGTGCGAGATGCCCATGTCAAGCTCCGGTTTCGTGGATTCTTTTTCTGCGTTCGTCTGCGTGTTGTGCGGATGATTCCGTCTTCCCGCCGCGTTCCGCCGAAAGATTGGATCCAGTCATAGGACGTCTCCGAGCTCCGAACCCCGAACTCCAAACTCCGAACTCTTTCCTCTTCCCGCCGTGGTCGCCGTGGTCCGCCGTGTTCGCCGTGTGAACTCTTACGTTGTGCCCGCCACACCCGCTGCGACCGCGGTGTGACTGTGTGAAGGATTGGCTTTTCACCAAACTCAATTAGGATCTCAACGTGGGATCTGAGAGCCTGAAAGTTCTGATCATCAACAGCGGCAGTTCATCGCTGAAATTCTCGTTTCTGGAAGCCGGCGCGGGCACTTTGCTGGCGGCCGGGATTGCCGAACGCCTCAACACGGACGAGGCCTCGTTTAAGGTGACGGCGCCGGAGGCCAACCGGCAGGAAGAGCGCATACCCCGCGGAGATCACCGCAGGGCGGTTCAGATGGCCGTCGGGATTCTGACCCGGGAAATCAAGCTCGAGGTGGATGCCATCGGCCATCGCGTCGTGCATGGCGGCGAATGGTTCCGCTCCGCGGTCCGGATTGATCAGGATGTCCTCGACAAGATCGAAGCCCTCGCTTCTCTGGCGCCGCTGCACAATCCCCACAGCGCCGAAGGCATCAGATTGACGCTGGAGTTCTACCCCGGGCGCCCGCAGGTGGCCGTGTTCGACACCGCTTTTCATCACACGCTCCCGCCCGAAATGTTTTTTTACGCGGTCCCATACGAGTTCTACGAAAAGTACCGGATCCGGCGGTACGGTTTTCACGGCACCAGCTACCAGTTCATTACCGAGGAACTTGCGCGGCGCTTGAACCGGCCGGCAAAGGCACTGCAGTTTATCGCCGCGCACCTCGGCAACGGTTGCAGCGCGACGGCAATCCGGAACGGTGAAAGCGTGGATACCACGATGGGGCTCACACCCCTGGAAGGCCTGGTCATGGGAACGCGCAGCGGTGACGTCGACCCTACCCTGCATCAGACCCTGCAGCGGCTGACCGGTGCGCGCCTCGCGGAAATCACGGATTGGTTGACCAAAAAGAGCGGCCTGCTCGGACTCTCCGGCGTGACCCACGACATGCGGGGCATCCTTGAAGCGATCGGACGGAATAACCTGCAGGCCAAACTGGCGTTTGACGTGTTCTGCTTTCGCCTGGCCCGGGCGCTCCTCGCGCTCACGGCGTCACTCGACCGGGTCGACGCCCTCGTCTTTATGGGCGGCATTGGTGAAAACAGCGTCCCGGTACGTGCCGACGTGCTCGGCCGCCTCAAGGTTCTCGGTTGCGAAGTGGACCCGGCGCTCAACGCCGAACACGGCAAATCGTCCGGCGGCCGGATTACCCGGGCGGGCGTACCGGCCTATGTGGTCCCGACCAACGAAGAACTGATGATCACCCGCGAGGTCGCCAGGGTGCTCGGACGGAATCAGGAGGCCGTTGCCTGACCCGGCCGCCCGGCGGCCTTCATGGATTTTCGGAGAAAGCGAAATGAAACAGACATTTTTCCTGGCGCCGGTCGGGCGTTCCCTTGGCCTGACCACCGTCGCCTTGGGGACGCTGCAGGCGCTGGATCGCCGCGGTGTGAAGGTTGGTTTTTTCAAACCGTTCAATCAACGTGCGACGGACCAGGAAGAACGGTCGGTCCATTTCATCCGGGCGATCACCCATTTGCGGCCGGCGGAACCGATCCCCTTCGGACAGGCGATGCGGCTGATTTCGGAGGGCCGGCTGGACGAACTGCTCGGGGACGTGATCGCCCGCTTTGAAGAATCTACCGCCGAAAGCGAACTCGTCATCGTCGAAGGGTTGGCGCCGACGGAAAGTGAAGGTGAGGTTTCCGCCCTGAATCAAGCCCTGCTGACCGCGCTCGGCGCCCGGCTCCTGATCGTGACGTCGGCCCAGGGCAAAGACCCTGGACAGATCGACGAAGCCATCGAGTACGGCGCCAAGATCTACGGGGGCCTGGACCGGCTGGCCGGCGTGGTCGTCAACCGCTGTCCCTCAGCGGACTTTGCCAAAACCTACCGTCAGGCCAGCCGTGTGGTCGGTCGCCGGGCCGAATTGCTCGCCGCCATTCCTCGGAACGATGCCTTGCTGCTGCCGCGCGCAATCGACCTCCAGCGCCACCTGCAGGCGGAGGTGCTGCACGGCGGCGAAATGGCGTCCCGCCGGGTTAAGTCGATGTCGCTGCTGGCCCGCACCGTTCCTAACCTCCTGCACACGTTGACGCCCGGTTCCATGCTCGTGACCCCGGCGGACCGCACCGACATCATCCTGGCCGTCGCCATGGGTGCGCTGAACCGGGTGCCCCTGGCAGGCTTGATCCTGACGGGCGACACCGAGATCGATAAACGGATCATCGATTTCTGCCAGCCGGCTTTCGATACCGGGCTGCCGCTGCTGCGGGTCACGACCAACAGCTACACGACCGCTACCGCCCTCTACGAACTCAGCCCCGAGGTACCGGCCGACGACCTCGAACGGATCCGGCAAGCCATGGAGTTCGTGGCGCAATTCGTAGACGTCGATTGGTTTATTTCTCAAAGCCAGAAACCGCTGGAGATCCGGTTGTCGCCGGCGGCGTTTCTCCACCGGCTGACCGAAAAGGCTCGCGCCGCCCGGAAACGAATCGTTCTGCCTGAGGGGAATGAGCCGCGGACGATCAAGGCGGCCGCGATCTGCACCCGGCGCGGGATCGCCCGTTGCGTTCTCCTGGCCAACCCTGCGGACGTTCAGACCGTTGCCAAGAGCCAGGACGTCACGCTGCCGCCTGACCTGGAGATCATCGAACCCGGCAAGCTCCGGGCCAACTACGCGACGCCTTTGTTCGAGGCGCGCCGGAACAAGGGCCTTTCGCGCGAGATGGCTGAAAGCCAGCTGGAAGATAACGTGGTGCTCGGAACGATGATGCTCTACCTAGGAGAAGTCGATGGCCTCGTCTCCGGGGCGGTGCACTCGACGGCCAACACCATCCGGCCGGCTTTGCAGGTCATCAAAACCAAGCCGGGCGCCAAAACGGTGTCGTCGATTTTCTTCATGTGCCTGCCGGAACAGGTGCTCGTCTATGGTGATTGCGCCGTGGTACCCGACCCGGATGTGGAGACGCTGGCCGACATCGCCATCCAGAGCGCCGATTCCGCCGCAGCCTTCGGCATCGAACCGCGCGTGGCCATGATCAGTTATTCGACCGGCACCTCCGGCTCCGGAGTTGACGTCGAAAAGGTGCGCGCGGCAACCGAACTGGCAAAAAAGTTGCGTCCCGATCTTTTGCTCGATGGGCCCCTCCAGTACGATGCGGCGTTTATCCCGGAAGTGGCCCGCGCCAAAGCGCCTGACAGCCCGGTGGCCGGACGCGCCACGGTCTTTATTTTCCCCGACCTGAACACCGGCAACACCACCTACAAGGCCGTCCAGCGCAGCGCCAACGTTGTCAGCATCGGGCCGATGCTGCAGGGGTTGCGCCGGCCGGTAAACGATTTGTCTCGCGGCGCCCTGGTCGACGACATCGTCTACACCATCGCCCTGACCGCCATCCAGGCAACCCAGGACTGAAAAAGTTCGGCGCTCGGTCACACGGCGGGCACGGCGGGTTGGGCGGGCACGACGTAAGAGTTCACACGGCGAACACGGCGGGCCACGGCGACCACGGCGAGAAGATAAATCATCCGCAGAAGACGCAGAAAAGGACAAAACGTCCACAGATTACGCAGATTACACAGATTCAAGGCATCCAAACCTTACCCACGTGAGGTATGGATGCCTTCCTCTGCGTGTTCTGCGGATGATTTATCTTCTCGCCGTGGTCGCCGTGGCCCGCCGTGTTCGCCGTGTGAACTCTTACGTCGTGCCCGCCCAACCCGCCGTGCCCGCCGTGTGACCGAGCGCCGAACTTACAAGGGCGCCGGCCCGGTAGAATCGCGCACGATCAGCTTTGCCGGCAGCACGATGCGGCAGCCCGGTCCAACCCGGCTGCCGCGGATGCGCTCCAAAAGGTAGGTGGCGGCCGATGCGCCGAGCTCTCGAATCGGTTGGGCGATCGAGGTCAATGCCGGTAGAACGTAGCGCCCCAGCTCCACCCCGTCGAAGCCGATAATCGATAAGGCGCCCGGAACCGAAAGATTGCGTTGATACGCGTAGCGCATCGTCCCGATCGCCAGGACATCGGTCACGGCAAAAAGCGCGGTTAACCCGGGGCTTCGATTGAACAGGTACTCAGTTGCGGCATACCCGCTCTCCAAAGTCAGATCCACGGCCTCAGCGATCCAGTGCGCGTGCGGCTTGATCCCCGCCTCCTGCAATGCTCGACGGTAGCCGCCCACACGCGGAGGCAAGACGCTGATGTTGGATCGTCCGGTGATGCAGCCGATCCGGCGGTGGCCAAGCTCGAGGAGGTGCCGGGTAGCTTCGTAACCGGCGCGCTCCTGATCAACCGTAACCGCGTCAGCATCGAAGCCAGGGGGAATTCGATCGACGAACACCACCGGCACCAAAACCTTTCGCAGTAGCTCCACGAGCGCCGTGAAGTCGCCCACGGCGGAGATCAGGAGCCCGTCAACGCGCTTTTGTAACAGGCTGCGGATGTGGGCTTCCTGCCGTACCGAATCCTCGTAGGAATTGCATAAGAGAAGCGAGACCTGATTTTGGAAACAGACCTCCTCGATCTCCGAAACCAACTGAGCGAAGAACGGGTCAGCAGTATTGGCCAGAAGCATGCCGATGGTCCCCGTCGTCCGGCGCCGGAGCGCCCGGGCCACGCCGCTGGGGACGTAATTGAGCGCCTTGGCAGCGTCCTGGACAGACTGTTTGATCTTGGGACTGACGGGCCGGCTGTCGTTTAATACATGGGACACCGTGGTGTAGGAAACCCCGGCCGCCCTGGCGATGTCTTTAATGGTAGGCATGGGTCATCGTTCGTCAGCGGGCCGCGGCCGCGATATAGGCCGCGTCCTTCCAGTCGAGCAGATCGTACATGCCCGGCCACGGTAGCGACAAGCCCGCAGGCGGCAAAAAGCTTGCCGGGTCAGGATGGATGCCGTGATCCCGATCGCCTCGGGTCGATGTCGCAGCGCATAACTCAAAAACTTACTGGTCCTGACCAGATCGTCTTCACTCCATCCATTACCCATAAGGAAGGCCCGCAGATATTTCGGCGAGCTTCGCCACCGTGTTCAGATTGCGTGCAGTTCCGGCCTGGGCGGCCGGGATCTTCAGTCTGGAACCGGCCATGCCCCCACCATAATGGACGTAGATTTCTCGCCGCCCGAGCCGGATCTCTTCATCCTTCCGCCCGGTCACGCCTTTCAGGGCGTCGGCAGGCGGCGGTCCGTCCAGAAAAATGGCCACCGTTCGACCGGGCACCGCGTGCGGAAACGGGTTTTCATTTAGAACGGCAGCAATCTCCGCTGCGGTGCGCACGAGCACCCCGACCCGTTTCCCGATACAGGCTTCCAACCCCATCTCGAGCGCCGCCTTGACCTGCGGCTCCGATTTTGCGCTCCGGAAGACGACGTTGCCGCTGGCGATGTAGGTTCGAACCGCTTCGAAGCCTGCGGCTTCGCACACGGCTTTAAGCTGCCGCATCGGCAACTTGCCGGTGCCGCCGACGTTTACCGCCCGCAAAAGGGCTATGAAGACCGGCATCCCGCAAACCTGGACCGAAACGATGAAAATGCCACACATGCCACAAGCGAGCGTGTTCCTTGCCGGCGCGGTTGCCTTTTTACGCGCGCCTGCGCAAAATCGGTGTCCTCGACGGCGTTGGTCGTTCGTCGTGGCATTGAAATGGAAACCAACCACAGCGCTACGAAACCGAATATGAGCACACAATCCCCAAACGAATACCTGCTGCTGTTCCGCGGAACCGGGTGGTACCAACAACTTTCGCCGGAAGAAATTCAGGAGGTAATGGGGCGATGGACGGCGTGGTTCGAACGTTTAAGCCGCGAAGGGAAGCTTAAATCGGGTTTGCCGTTGCAGCACGAGGGCAAGATTATCACCGGAAAGAACGGGCGCAGCGTCGCCGACGGGCCTTTCGCCGAGTCCAAGGAAGCCATCGGCGGCTTCTTTCTACTGCAGGTCGATGACCCCGATGAGGCGGTCCGGATCGCCCAACAGTGCCCGGGCCTGGACTACGGTGTGAGCATCGAAGTCCGGCCGGTCGCAGAGATCTGTCTGCTGCATCGTATGCACGAAGAACAACTCGCCCAGGTGACCGTTTAAGGGTGTGAACGATTTCGAGAGAGCTACGCCGCCGGCCGGGGATGTTTCCCGGCTGGCGGAACACCTTTTTCGGCAGGAAGCCGGAAAGCTCGTGTCGGTCCTTACGAGGATCTTCGGGCTTGAACGCCTGCAACTGGCGGAGGACGTGGTCCAGGAAGCTTTGATCCGCGCCTTGCAGACGTGGCCTTTCTATGGGATCCCGAACAATCCGGCTGCCTGGCTCACGCAAACCGCGAAGCACCTCGCGCTCGACTTGATTCGGAGAGAAAAGCTCTTTTATCACAAGCAGCCGGAAATCACCGCTTCGATTGAGCAATGGTCGGCCGGCTCCGGAGCGGCCGATACCCCTTTGTTGGACGACGAAATCAAAGATGACCGCCTGCGGTTGATGTTTGCGTGCTGCCATCCCCTGGTGCCGCAAGACGCCCAGGCGGCGCTGGCGCTGAAAACGCTTTGCGGGCTCGGCACCGGCGAAATCGCGACCGCTTTCCTGACGAGCGAGGCGGCGATCGCCAAGCGGCTGACGCGAGCCCGGCAAAGGATTCGCGAGCTGCAAGTTCCCTTTGAGATCCCGGCCGGCGGCGAACTGTCCCGCCGCCTGGACGGCGTGCTGCAAACCCTTTACCTGTTGTTCAACGAAGGTTACAAGGCGTCATCCGGCGCGAATCTTACCAAAAACGAACTTTGCCACGAAGCGCTCCGCCTCACGACTTTGCTGGCCGAACACCCGAGTGGTAATCAACCCCGGGTTCACGCCTTGCTCGCGCTGATGCTGCTCAACGCCGCACGTCTGCCGGCGCGCGTGGACGCCGCGGGAAACGTCCTTCGCCTCAAGGACCAGGACCGGTCGAGTTGGAACCGGGAGATGATCGGCCTCGGGATCCGGCACCTGGGCCAGTCAGCCGCCGGCGAAGAACTCAGCGAGTACCATCTGCAGGCCGGTATCGCTGCCTGCCACTGTACGGCAACCGATTACCAATCCACCGACTGGGCACGCATCGCCTTCCTTTACGATCAATGGATGCAGATAACCGATTCTCCCGTCGTCGCGCTGAACCGCGCCGTTGCCGTCGCGAACGTGAAAGGTCCGGGAGCCGGGATTGAAGCGGTCGAGGCCATTCGAAACCGGACACACCTGGAATCCTATTACCTGTTTTATGCGGTCCTTGGCACGTTCAAGGCGCAACTGGGTGAACTCGACGATGCTGCCGGACACTTTCGAAAGGCGGTTCAGCTTACCGGCATCAAATCTGAGCAGGCATTCCTGGCACAAAGACTCCGGGAATGTGAAAGGCAAGGCCGAAGCCGGAACCCGGTTGCTCGCTGAACGTTGAAGCGGATGGAAAAACCCGTTACGCCCCTTCTACCGGACGCATCACACCCTTCGGCAGAGGTAGTCGCCGCCTAGATCCAGGATCGTGTATCTATCTTGCAGGAAGGCGCGCGCGGCGGCTTTATCCTTGGCGGAAAGGTGCAGGTGTTCGAACAGAATTACTTCAGGACGGTATTTTGTCAGGTCGAGTTGCGAGAGAATTTTCCAGTCGTAACCCTCTGCATCGATGTGGAAAAGGCTGATCCGGTCGACGTTGTTTCGCTCCAGGAGCACCGGTAACGGGAGCGTCGGGACGTCCAGGGACACGATTAACCGGTCCGCGGCACCGCCAACGTACCCGACAGTTCCGAGGTGTCCGACAAGATGACGGCGATCAAACGATCCGATCTGATCGAACCACCAGGGTCGTCGTGACATCGATCCCCGCGCGGCTTTATCGATGTAGTAAAATGGGCTGACTCCGGCTTGTTCTGCGATCGCCAGATTCTCAAAGCGAAAACGCGAAGCGCCGGCATAGTTGCGGCGTAATCGTTCAAACAGAAACGGAACGGGTTCGACCAAAAGCGCCGTCCAGGACGGATTTTGAAGGAGCAGCGGCCGGACGGGGTCGCCCGTCTTCCCGTCGTTCGAACCGATCTGAACGACGTAGGCGCTTTTCATGCCGGAGAAAGCCCGCTTGAGGCGACGTTCGATTCTCCATTTGTAGTATCCTCGGCGCGATGCGCGAACCGCCGTACGCAGGAAGGGAATGGACCTCAGGATTCTTCTTAGCCGCATGACGTGGAGCTCGACGTTACCGATAAGCGGGGAACCGGTTGATTCAACCGTTGCCCCCCTGCCGGGACTAAGGTCCAGCGGACCGTTGGGCCTAAGACAAAAATTTTCACCTCGATGCTCATCGAAATGGTATGAGGAGCATCCTGAAGATCAAGCCTGCAACACCCGCCCCGAGGATCACAGGCACGATATCCCACTTCCAGCGGACCATTCCGGTGAACGCCACGGCACTGATGAGGATGGCGCGCCAGTCCGCCGCGCCGCCATCCGGAAAGATGACGTGCAGGCCGAACCAGACGGCCAGATTGAGGACCACGCCGACCACCGCGGCGGTGACGGCGGATAAGGTCGTCGTCAATGCTTCGTTGCCGCGCCACTTTTCAATGTAAGGGCCGCCCAGGAAGATCCACAGAAAGCACGGGGTAAACGTGGTCCAGGTCGTGACTAAAGCGCCCAGGGTGGCTGCCAGCAGGGGTGCCAGCCGGCCCGGATGATTCCAGCCGCCGAGAAAACCCACGAATTGCGTGACCATGATCAAGGGTCCCGGGGTCGTTTCCGCGAGCCCCAGCCCATCCAGCATCTGACCGGCGGAGAGCCAGCGGTGCGTTTGGACCGCCTGTTGCGCCACATAGGGCAACACGGCGTAAGCTCCGCCGAATGTGACCAGGGCGGCTTTGCTGAAGAACATCCCTTCCTCGACCAGGGTATGATCCCTGCCCAGCCAAAAAGCCAGCAGGACAACCGGCGCCGGCCAGAGAACAACCCCGATGACGCAGATCCGAAGCGCCCGCCCCAGGGAGGGTCTGGCGTGATCCGGAACCGCCGAGAGGTCGTCCAATACCGATCCGGCCCCGGCATTCCCATGGCCGCGGATGACCAGAAACTTGTCGCGCCGCCGCCGGCCGCCCACGAAGCCGGCCACGGCCGCGCTCACGATGATCAACGGGAAGGGAACGTGAAAGAAAAAGATGGCCGCGAACGCCGCGGCGGCCAGCGTCCACATGACCTCGTTGTTGAGCGCCCGGGTGCCGATACGGAGCACCGCGGCCGTCACGATGGCGAGTACCGCGGGCTTTAACCCGTAAAAGATCGCGGCGATCCAGCTCAGGTTGCCAAAGGCGACATAGACGTAGCTGAGGGTCCAGAGGATGAAGATGGAGGGAAGGATGAAAAAAGCCCCGGCCGCGATCCCACCCCACGTCTTGTGCAGAAGCCAGCCGATGTAGGTCGCCAGCTGCTGCGCCTCCGGACCGGGCAGGAGCATGCAGTAATTGAGGGCGTGCAGGAAACGCGCCTCGCTGATCCACTTCCTTTTCTCCACCAGTTCGGCGTGCATGATCGCGATCTGACCCGTCGGCCCGCCGAAACTGATAAAGCCAAGCTTCAGCCAGAAGCGGAAGGCCTCACCGAACGTGGGGTGCCGTAACTCCTGGAGAGGAACACCACCGGCGTTTCCGGCGGGGGTACGTAAGGGTTTCATGGGCGTTGGAATTCTGCGTACAAACCGTCAAAGCATTCGAAGCCTTTGGAGAGGATGCCGGCCTCCGTCAAACCCTGCTTCGCCCCCGGCCATTTGCAATTCGGATGGGCATGCGGATGATGCCGGCCGGCCTGGCCGTGATGCGTCCGCACTTGCACAACAGGAGTAAGGGAGGCACCCTGCTCGCTTGATTAGGCGCATTCCGGCTGCCACGACCCTGCAAGGATCTGAAAGCCAATGACCTCACCCTGATGCACACCCATAACCACGCTCACGCCCACCCGCCCAAGGATTTCGGTTACGCTTTCGCGATCGGTGCCGGGCTGAATCTCGTCTACATCCTGGTGGAGGTCATTCTCGGGCTGGCTGCCCATTCGCTCTCGCTCGTGGCTGATGCAGGCCACAACCTGAGCGATGCGCTCGGGCTCCTGGTGGCCTGGGGCGCGGCGGCGCTTTCAGCCCAGAAGCCCACCGCCCGGCACACCTACGGTTACCGGCGGTCCTCGATCCTGGCTGCGCTGTTCAACGCCCTCTTTCTCCTGGTGGCCCTGGGCGCGGTGGCCTGGGAAGCCGTGCACCGACTTTGGGCGCCGCGTGCGGTAAACGGTCCCACCGTCATTGCAGTTGCGGCGGCGGGGATCGTCGTCAACGGCGTAACGGCCTGGCTCTTCCGCGCCGGCCGGGAACACGACCTTAACGTGCGAGGCGCTTTCCTGCACATGGCGGGCGACGCGGCGGTTTCGGCCGGCGTGGTCGTGACCGGCGTTGTCATCGCCTGGACCGGATGGACCTGGCTCGATCCGGCGGTGAGCCTGGTCATTACCGCCCTCATCCTCATCGGTACCTGGGGCCTGCTGCGCGATGCGGTCCACCTGTCGATGGACGCCGTGCCTCCCGGGATTGACCCGGCCAAGGTGCAAGCCCTCCTAAGCCGGCTACCCGGGGTGCAAGAAGTCCATGACCTGCACGTCTGGCCGATGAGCACGACCGAAACGGCCCTGACCGCGCACCTGGTCGTGCCCGATTACCAGGGCCAGGAAGACCTCCTGCGGGCGGCAGCCCAAGGGCTGCATGCAGCGTTTGAGATCCGGCACGTCACCTTGCAAGTCGAGCGCGGCGAAGAGCGCTGCCCCTTGGCCGAGGAGGGCACCGTTTAGCAAAAACCCTGGTTTGTGCCGGCACTGGAGTCCTGATGCACGCCATAACAGTTCTAAAACGCTTGGCCTGACTAGAAACGTGTATGTGGTCCTGGGTGGCGCACCCTGGTCTGGCCCGTAGAATGCGCGACTTTGATCGTCCTTGTCGTTGACGCTCATGTACGGCGGGCTCCTGGTCGAGAACCCCGGGGGCCCGTTCGTTTATTTTGATTGCCGGAGGTTCGAACTGGCCACCCCGGCACGCACCTTATCCCGGTTAGATAGTTATATCGGTAGAATTCCGACCGGGTTCCGGCCCCGGAGCGGGAGAACTTAGCCCAGGGCAAACTGCACTGCCATTTATTAAGGGCCGGTGGATGGGGGGTGCTTTTGTCCCGACGGCTGATGCCTTCCCACAGCGCCGGTTGTGTTGGCAGCGCGTTTCCCGGGTCCGCGGTCAACCCAGGCCTGGATTCATGCTATCCCGCATACCCTTATCCGCCTCCTGGGCGTGTTCAGCGCACGGCGTGCATAAGCCGATTTCCATATCCGTGTCGTAAAAAGGAGTGTCAACCAGCGCCAGCTTCGGTTTCTCTACCCCCTTTTGCGAATCACTGAATGCTTTGCACAAGCCGCATTCGGCCAAACAATCCTTCTTCCTTTTCTCAATTCCCATAGTTAAGAGCTCCCCTCGGCCTCCATTGACTCGTAGATCATCCAGCGCGGCAATTCCATTCCGGACGGCGAATCTATGGTTAACCTCGTCTTCTATCGCACTGCGCATGAAGTGTGGCAATTATCCAAGACGCCGGATTTTGCCGGGGCTGAGGCATACTTTGGCGTTGGGCGACAAGCGCTTTGCGCGAAGGCCGGTTAGCTTTGTTAACCGGGTTCCAACCTTCCTGTTATTCGCTACCTGGCTCGGGTTGAAGCCGGCGCGGTGATGACCCGTCCTCCGTTTACCGGTACCGTGAAGGTAGATGCCGGTGCTCCGGAAACAGCTCTTTGATTCCCTTGCTCCCAACTATGCGTGCAAGAGCTCCTTACCTGGCCAGCGGGCAAACTCATCCTCCCGGAGGGGCGGGCTTTGCCCGCGGCGCCTTACGAAGGCGCGGGCCCTGTGGACTCGCGTGCCATCACTTTTGTCTCCAGCAGAATGCGGCGGGCGGGTCCCTGGGGGCCACCGCGGATGCGCTCCAAAAGGTAGGTGGCTGCCACCGCGCCAAGCTTTCCAATCGGCTGGCCGACCGAGGTCAGCGCCGGTTGCACGTAGCGGCCCAGGTTCGCCCCATCAAAGCCGATGATCGACAGGGCGCCCGGGACCGAAATTTCCCGCTGGTAAGCGTAGTGCAACACCCCGATTGCCAGAATGTCGGCCAGGGCAATGATCGCCGTCAGCTCAGAGTCTCGATGCAACAGCCGTTCGGTTGCCGCGCATCCCCCTTCCAAGCTTAGACCCGCGGCCTCAGCGACCCAGTGCAGACGCGGTTCGATCCGCGCCTCCCGTAACGCCCGACGATAGCCGGCCAAAGGCGCGACAAATGCGCCGGCGCCGGGAGTGCGGGTGATGCAGCCGATCTGCCGGTGACCGAGCTCCAGGAGGTGTTGAGCGGCCTCGTATCCCGCCCGCTCCTGGTCTACCGCCACGACGTCGGCCCCAAGGTTCGACACAAACCGGTCGACAAACACCACGGGCATCAAAGCGTTGCGCAGCTGCTGCTCGAGGGCGTCCAAGTCCCCGACTGCGGAGATCAGCACGCCGTCCACACGTTTTTCCAACAGGTTGCGGATGTGGGCTGCCTGCCGGCCCGAATCCTCATAGGAATGGCACAAGACGAGTGCGATCTGGTTTTGGAAACAGACCTCCTCGGTCGTGCGGACCAGCTCAGCAAAAAAGGGGCAAGCCGTATCGACGACAACCATGCCGATGGTTCCCGTCATGCGGCGCCGGAGCGCTCGAGCCACGCCACTGGGCACGTAGTTGAGGGCTTTGGCGGCGTCGCGGACGGATTGGCGGGTTTTGGCGCTGACGGGCCGGCTGTTGTTCAAGACGTGAGATACGGTAGTGTAAGAAACCCCGGCTACCCTGGCGACGTCTTTAATGGTAGGCATGGGTCGTTTCTAACCGCGCCGCCTTGTACTCACCGGTGCGTTCGCTCAAGCTCGGGGTTGCGTTTCGTCTTGTTACCGCACCGGACCGGCAGGCGTTGCCGGATCGGTCTTCCCGATGACCGGATTCCCAGGGATCCGCCTGGGCCGAAGAACAGCGCCTGCGCGAACGCGCGGGCAGCGAGGGACAGGCGTAGGAGGCAGAAGAAGCGGCGACCATAACGGCTTACAAAGCCGTCAGCCGAGCCAAGTTTCGGAATTTCTCCAACCCGGTTTCGCTTTTCTTCCCGTTATACCGACTCGAAACGGTTAGCCCGCCAAAAATATGTTTTCAGTTCCGGCTGGTACCCTGCGGTTGGCCTCATAACATAGAGAGCGGCCTTCCGACAGTCCCGGGCCTGGCGGGTGTCAGGTCTCGGGCGGCAGGTGTCCGGCGCTTAACCGCACGCGGTTATTCGAGCGGGTCATCCGCCCGGAAGGGTTAAGGCGATCGCGGGCTTCTGGACGCGCCCCCCAGGAGCCCGCCCGTTTTTGACCTGAGCGTTTCCCGCCTCTTCCTGGGGCAGGCCGCCATCAACCGGCATCTCCTCGGAGCTGAAAGCGGTCCCGTCCGTGCCCTCCGGGTAAGATTCAGCCTTGCATTTTCCGTGAGTTTTTTATGGTGCTTGGGATGATCAGCCTTTTAGGAACCCTCATTATCGGCTTGATTGTCGGGGCGTTGGCCAAACTCATTGTCCCGGGCCGGGAACCAGGCGGTTGCCTGGTCACCGCCCTGATTGGTATAGCCGGTTCTTTTATCGCCTTCTACATCGGCAGGGCTCTGGGTTGGACCTACGGAGACCCCAACAGCTTGCGGCCGGTCGGATTCATTCCATCGCTGATCGGGGCGATCATTCTTCTGGTGATTTATCATGCCATCCGCGGACGCAGGAGTTGATGCGGATCAAACGTAAACGCGTGACTAACCACAGGGTCGACAGCGGCCCTGGGGGTGCGGTTCCTTGCGAGCTGCTCAAGCCCGGGGCATGCGTTCGGCCGGAGCGTCTGGCTAACCCCATCTGGGCGCGGCGGCCGTGTTTGTGGCGGACTGATACCATTTCGACGGCCATGGAGGTAAAATTTTGCCTTCCTTCCCGGGTACCCTGCCAGCGTTACACCTATTGGACCGTATACACCGGCTAAGCCAAACGGGCCGGTAGACGGTTTGATGGCCTGAAGGGCCAAAGGAACATAGCCCAGGGTTTACCCCGCATCCATTTAGTTAAGGGCCGCTGGATGGGGGCGCTTTGGTCCCGAAGGGACGGCTGAGGTTAGCCAAGGACTTCGGTCCCTGTGAAGGCGTTCCCCCCGGGGTTGCGTCCCCTCGGGACGCCTGAAGGCGGGCGCCGGGCCACAGGCGGGCGCCAAAGGTTGGGCGCCGTTCGGGTGTTCGTCGCCGAGGGTCGGGCCGGGTTTGGCCGGCCGCTTGGGAGCCGGCACCCTGCGGGGCAGCGTTTCAGGCGTCCCTACAGGACGCGATCGCTCTTAAATGCCCCGTCCAGGGACTGAAGTCCCTGGCTAACCTCAGCCGTCCCTTCGGGACCAAAGCGCCCCCATCCAGCGGCCCTTAACTAAATGGATGCGGGGTAAACCCTGGGCTATGTTCCAGCGCCCCTTCGGGGCTGAAATCCGGTCGAGATGTTACCGGGATAATCGTCTAAATGGTATGAGGGGATGAATACTTCTCAAGAAGGGGCCGTTCGAAGCCGACGAACCCGGCAAGAGGTTCGGTTCAGCAATTGGTGAGCGCCTTCCCCGCCAGTGGGTTTACCCGCCCGGGGCTTCTGCCGGCAGCCCTGCTCAGGGCGCACTCTTCCACTTTCGAACATCGGGCGCACCCCTGAACGTGCTCCCCGGGTCGGAATGACGCTCAAGTCTTGCCTTCCCCAGGGCCAGGCGCTTGCGGTAGGATGATGGGCAATGCTTTGGACAATCATTGTTGTGTTGGTAGTGCTGTGGGCGCTGGGGTTGATCGGTCACGTGGGCGGCGCCCTGATTCACCTCTTGTTAGTCATCGCGGTGATCGTGCTGGTGGTGCGGCTGGTTCAAGGCCGCGCGCCTTGACGCAAGCGGGCGTCAACGGTGGGGAGAGCCGTTCGGGTGTTCGTCGCCGAGGGTCGTGCCGCGTTTGGCCGGCCGTTTGGGAGTCGGCACCCTCCGGGGCAGCGTTTCAGGCGTCCCGACGGGACGCGATCGCTCTTAAATGGCCTCACAGGGACTGAAGGCCCTGTGCCTGTGCGGGCGTTCCCCAGGGGTTGAGGTGCCTGCCAGATTTACACCTATCAGACCGTATAAACGGTCTAGGCCCAACGGGCCGGCAGAACATAGCCCAGGGTTTACCCTGGGAACGCACCCCTCCCCGATCGAGCCCTGAAGGGGCGGAAGAACCCGCGAGCCACGCCTTCTGCCGCCCCTTCAGGGCTGGATCATGATTTTACGGTTACCCAGGGTAAACCCTGGGCTATGTTCTCTTGGCCCTTCGGGCCGTAAGACGATCATGGCTGTCCCCGCGCTGCCCTCAAAAAATGCGGGTAAAGCTCAGGGGTAAACCCTGGGCTATGTTCTGCCGGCCCGTTGGGCCTAAAACCGATTCAACCAAGTGCGGAGCATCCTCCGGCGGCGACACCCCCCTCCAGCCGGCATTCTACCGAGATAGCTGCCTGAATGGTATAGGATCAGCCGTCCCTGCGGGACGAAGGCCACGCCCGGCCGTCTCACTCGTGCAACGAGCAGCTCCACCAACTTCAAAACCGGTGTAAATGGCACTACCGGTCACAACCCCACCGTCGGTGAAAATTCCGGGTTACGGGGTGCGCGGGGCGTAAACGCGGACGTAATCGACCAGGAGCCTGGAAGGGCTGGGCGTTTTATCGATCGGCCAGCCACCGCCCAAGGCCAAATCGACCATGACGTACAAGGGGAGCTTCGCCTCCGGGAAGACCGGCGTGTTCCAGACCTCGTTCGCGTCGATGTAGAAATGAATACGGGCATCGTCGATCAGGCAGGAAAAGACGTGCCAGTCGGCGCTTAAATCAGCCGTTTTGGTTGAATGGCCCTCGCCCAATCCGTGGGCGGTGTTCCAAAGATGGACGTTCTGGTGGGCGACGGTCATGTCCACCCCGTAGGCTTCCAGGATGTCGATCTCGGCGGAGGGACCTTTTTTGATCCCGCCCACGCTGCTCAACCAAAACGCCGGCCACACGCCCGGACCGCTGGGGCATTTCATCCGGCATTCCCAGTAACCCATGGCCTGTGAGAATCCCCGGCCTTCGGTGTCGACGCTGGAAAGGAGGCCGCTGCGCCAGTGGTTTTGCCGGGAGGGATCCTGCCAGGCGGTAATCGTCAGGATTCCGCCCGCGACCGAGAAAGGGCTCAGCAACTTGCCGTCCGGTCCCTTGCCGTCCGCCGGCCCGCTGAACCACGCATCGCCGAAATCGCCCGAGTAGGGGGTATGACAGATCCAGCGGGTGATGCCGCGTCCGTCCCAGCCGGTTCCGCCCGCGATGCTCAAAGGTTTGTCAAACTCTTCGTTGAAAGTAAGCCGGTAGTCGTCCAGCCCCGCGACCACCGGACGCGGGCCGGCCGGTGTAGCGCCGGCGCCGGAGGAAGGAACCGGGTCAGCCAGGACGGCCAACGCAACCGGACCGGCCAGGAGGAGAGTCAGGAGCATGGATCTTAGCGACTTCATTCGGGCATCTTTAGCGTGCTTTCGTCACCTGCTCGATGCACGGGTCACGAGCCGGGCAGGTGGAACGCAACCGAGGCGACACCAGGATTTTCCCAGGCGTACGCTGCGGAAACCGCCTCGTTGATGCCCTGACGCCGGCGCGGCACAATGGGTGCCCTTCGAGAATGGCCTCTCCAACCAGCGGTGCCCGCCGGTCGGGTGGCCGGCGGGCCTTCCTTGATTCAGTTCAGGCCCCACACGTTATCACCTCTGAACCGGTGGGCGGCGCGGGCCGGTTTTTGAAACGGCGGTTCGAGCGATTCCTTCGCCGGCCGCGATGGTTCCGGGGGCGTTGCCTGCGCGCTTTGGGCCTCCGTGGCGGCCACCTCTTGTCGGGCGTCTTCGATCCCGTTCCGAAAAGCGGCCACCGCCACCAACAGAACCGTTCCCCCGAGAAGGGGGCTCGCCCAACTCACCTGCACCAACGCCGTCGCCACAGCCACGGCAAGAATGCAAAGCACCAGCGGTACCAGGGGCGTCGGTTCGCTGCCGCAGCGTTCGCCTTCGCGCTCGGGCCGGGTTGGTTTGTAAAAACAGGAAACAGCCATCAGAGCCTCCGGTTTCGGGGTGCACCAGTCATGGACCATTCGCAGCGGTCGGTCCTCAAGGTTTGGTGCGAGTTTTTTTCGTCATCGGCGGGCGAAATCCGAAAGGAGGTCAAACGACCCCGCCTCGGCCTCGCCGTCCGCAGACGTTTTACCCCGCCCGGTTCCAGCCCCGCCCCTGATCGCCGAACCCCTCACAACCCGTGTCGGTAACCGCGACGGTATCCTCGAGCTTGATGAACCCGCGTCCGGGATGCTTCATCGTGGTCTCGATGGAGATGACCATGCCGGTCTCCAACGGCCGGGCCCCGTCGTAGCCGTTGTAAGACTCATTGTCGATCAAGCGCGGCGCTTCATGACTGATCAGGCCAATGCCGTGCGCCATGAAATCCAGGTAGGCTCGGTGAGGCGAGGCGTCAACCAACTCGTGGACGGCCGCGAAGATCTCGGATCCCGTCGCACCCCGGCGAATCGGGCGGCGTGCCCGCTGTTGAATCTCGTCAACCGCACCAAGAAGGTCCGCCAGTTCGGCGTCAGGCTCGCCCAGAATGCCCATCCGGCACAAATCCCCCAGGTAACCCTGATAGCTCCCCCCGGAATCAAGTGAAATGATGTCGCCGGCCTCGAGACGCTGGCCGGAGGGCGCGCGGTTGAGGTTGGTGCCGGCCGTGATCAGGCAGTAATCGAAGGTCAGCCCCCGCCCGACTTCCTCTCGCCGTAACCGGTCGACGACCTCAGTTTTCGTCTGGCCAGGCGCGCACCCGTCAAACGCCGCGAGCATCGAGGCCACGACGCGTTCGGACGCCTCGCGCAATTGCGTGAGCTCGGCTTGTGTCTTGCACGCGCGCAGCCGTTCCAACGGGAACCCGGCGTCGACGATCCGGCACTGGCTGAGCCCGTCCCGGAGCGCCTGGGCCGCATCCCAGGGGAGGAATGGCGCCTCGACGCCAACCTTGCGAACCGGTCCGGGCAAACCCTTGATGTACTCGATCGCGCTTTGAGCCGCGCCGGTACTGGTGCTGACGGCTGTCTCGATCACCCGAGGCCAGAATTTGCCGAGCTCCTTCTCGTAATCCTCGAGCTCGGAGCCGATATAGGCCGTGTTGTCAGGGCGGCCCTTCTGATAGACCACGACCGGCAGATAGCGGCTTACCCCCATGGCATCCATGTGCTCGAAGAAAAAGAAGCGATAGCCACCCAGCAGGTATTGCACGTTGTGCTTGGAGGTCACCACGAGAACGTCGACACCCTCGTCGTCGAGCAAGGCGTCGAGTCGCGCCGTGTCAAAGGGCGCAGCCTTTACCGCATCATGTTGAGCTTTGTTCATGTCCACAGATAAAACAGAATCGTCCGCAGAACACGCAGACCACGCAGAAAAGAGAAAGCATCCACAGATTACACAGATGAAGGTCACACGGTCACGCGGCGGCCGCAGCGGAGAAGAATCACACGGCGCCGCGGCGGAACACGGCGACCACGGCGGGAAGAGGAAAGGGTTTAGCGTTCGGGGCTCGGCGCGGCATCTTGGGGGTAGGTGCGAGTGCCAAGCTTGGAACCCAGCCTTCCCGCCGTGTGACCCTTAGTCTGTGTAATCTGTGTAATTTGTGGATGTTTTCTCTTTTCTGCGTCCTTCTGCGTGCTCTGCGGATGATTCTTTTAATCTGTGGATCCGCCGTGGTCGCCGTGGCTCGCCGTGGTCGCCGTGTGAACTCTTACGTTGTGCCCGCCAGACCCGCTGTGGCCACCGTGCCCGCCGTGTGACTGAGTTCCACTTACCCGGGGAACCGCTGGGGCAGTTCGTGGTTACGGTAGGCTTCGACGAGGCGTTCAAGTTGATTGATGGCCAGACGAAGCTGCCGGCCGCGCTGGCCGTGGGCCACGCGCCGCGGCCAGTCCCATTCCCGCACCACCGTACGGCTCGGAACGATATCCGCCCCCTGCTCGAGAGCAGCCTGCACCGATTCGAAATGGTGGTGCGTGGCGATGAAGGTCCGCAACGGCTCCAGCACCAGGGTAAACCCGTGATCACCGTAGGCCTCGGAAAACGCCCCGTCGATGGTCACCGCCTTGCCGCTCTTTTTCAGGGGCGACTCGCCCTTTTCGAGCCTCACCGGCACGTGGCCGTTGACGATCATGCCCGCCTCGGGATCAACGCCGAACTCGGCCAGCACTTTCTCGCAAAACCAGACTTCGTGAATCAGGCGGAAATACGGGTTCTTGGTTTCGTGATAGGTGTTTGCATCGGCCACGAAATCGCGTTCGAACGTCGTGATGCGATCCTTGCCGAACAGCGGCGACTGCGGCCCGCTCCACAGGTACCAGAACAGGTCCAAACTTTCCGGGGTATCCGGCCCGTGCTCCATCACGCGGTAAATCTCGCGCTCGATGGATTCGAAAAGCGCTTTCCCACGGTAGGGGCATCCGGCAACCGTCATCGGCAAAAATTCGCCCTGTTCATCGACCGGCACGCAGCCGTGGAAGATCAGGTGACCTTCGCGCACCAGGTGCATGTGACCGTGCGCCGCCATCCAGCGGATCTGCTCCCAGAGCTTATCGCTCGCCAGAAACGACCCGCGCAGCCGGTTCATGCATTCCTGTTCCTCGGGGCTTAACGCGTAAGGGTCTGCCGGGTCGACCGTCGGCAGGTACGCGTCCTTGAGCGGGTAAGCGGTCCCGTCCAGCTCGACGGTGCCGGCGGCGTGATCGATCCGGTGCAACAACCGCCGGTGCTCCATTCCCCACTCGGGGTGCCGCGCGATCATCTGGCCCTCAAGCTTGAACTGCATCACCGCGGCCGCCTTCTGCATTCGCGCCACAGTGATGGCTTCGCGCAACCCGATACCCTTGACGGCGAAACTCGTCGCCGGGTCATCCCCGTAGATCGTACGGGCGAGGCGATCCAGTGCCGCCAACGGGATGCCGTAACCTTCCTCCAGCTGCAACAATCGCCGGTAACGCAGGGAGATACGCAACACCTGACAGATAAGCGCTTCATGCCCCAGACACGCGCCGATCCAGGACGCGTCGTGGTTGCCCCACACCAGGGCAACTTTAGGCTGCTGCATGAGGTAATCGACGACCCGATCGCCCCGGGGCCCGCGGTCCCAGCAATCCCCGGCGATGACTAACTCGTCGATGGCCAGGTTACGGATCACCCGGCCGGTAAGGTGAATCAGGTGCAACAGACGGTCGTGACTCGCCAGCGCGTCGACGATGGCGTCGACGTAATCGCGATGGCGGTCGGTCGAAGGCGCATGCAGGATTTCGGTAAAGAGTTCCCGGTACTCAGCCGGAAAGACGCGCGTGGCGTGCCGGAGGCTGCGCCGGGCCGCCAGTACCCGTACTACGGTAAACAACTCGTACAGCGTGCGTTGCGCGTACGCTTTGCGTTCCTCGACGCTCTGCAGGGTGCGCTCGAGCCGGCCCACGACTTCAGCCGGGTAAAAGATCAGCGCCAGAAATTCACGGAAACGTTCCGGGGTCATGTGTTCCTCGAAAAGCCGCTCGACCAGGGGCCGCAGCGTGCCCGAAGCATTGTTGATGACGTGGCGCAGCTTCTGATCCTCGCCGTGAACGTCGCTGATGACGTGAATGGTGCCCTGAGGCAAGGTCAATTCGGCCGAGTAACGCGCGATCTCAGCCACGGCCGCGTCCACGTTGGGCACCTCGCGAGACAATGGGTGCAGGCTCACCAATTCGCGCTCGCGAATCACATCCTCACCGTCGGTCAGTTCCATGCCGTCCCCTTTCCTTGGTCAGTGCGCGGAACACGTTGCCGCACGCACGATGGAAATAAACCGCGGGATCGTGCCGAGGATTTTGCCCCGGGCTCCTTTACCTGCTCCCGGGGAACCGATGAAAAGATAGCAGACATACCGGTTATTCATCACGGAAGAGAAGTTGATCGTTTTGAGTCAGGCGAGGAGGGCCGCGGAGCCGTTACTTCCTGAATATCTCTGCGCCGCAATCAAGGAGGGGAACTGACCCTTAAACGGTAGAATCTCGGGTCCTGATTGTCTAGACGTATTTGCTCGGCGGGTGCCGGGTGGCGAGTAAGGTTCGAGATTCGGCGGCGTCCCGCCGTGCCCGGTTACCCGACCGGTTCCCAGCGTGAGGTTAACGTCAGGGAGATATCTCCGGTATGATAATGGATTTCGGCGTAATCAACGGGACGGCCGTCGGAATCGAATGAGGTCCGGAGCCGGAGCAACAGGGGCGTACCCTTCTTAATCTTGAGGCGGCGCGCCGTCCGCGCGTCGGCAGCCACCGCCAGAAATTCTTCACGGGCGTGGTCGACGGCCACGCCGGCCTCCTCTTTCAATAAACCGTAAAGCGGCCGCCGGAAATCCTCGTTGCCGGAAAGGCTAAGCCGGGGGTGGAACCACGACCGGGATTGCAGGGTCGGCCGGTCATCCCAGCCACGGACCTGGTCCAGGCATTTAACGGTTGTTCCCGGAAGCACTTGCAAGGCATCCGCAACCTTTCCCTTGGCAACTTTATCGGAGACCTCCAGTAAAAATGACTGGACGGAAATCCCTTTTCGCCTCATTTCCCCCGTCAGGCTGGCCCAGGCGACGAGCCCGGATTGAACGACCCTGGTCCCTACCCCTTTGCGGCGTTCCAGCAGGCCTAAATGGACCAGATTCAAAATGCTGTTACGGACGGTCCCGCGGCTGACCCCGAGACGGCTTGCAAGGGTCAATTCATCGGGCAATAACGCCCCGGCCGAATAAGGGGGCTGGCGAATCAGATCCTCAATGAGGCGCTCAATCTGAACATGCAGGGGCACTCCGTTCGTTCGGTCGAGCTTAGCCGGAACGAAGAATGCCTCTGCCGTGTGCGCTGTCATCGTGATGTTTGGCCAGCGGATAAGATTCCAGCATTGTGAGATCCCGTAAAGGTGCAATTAGCGCCTTTACTTGTTCAAAGCCAGTTATTTAGAGGCCGGGTGAAGCCCGGGGAAAGGCCTCCCGGCGGGAGGGAACGAAGGGGGTAAACCCCACAGCCATCCGGTTAGATGGCCGGGGTTCAGGGCATTGCCTTCGGCCTTAAAGGCCTTGAAAAACTATGGCCGGGATCAGGATCCTCCGGACCCTTGATGCTCCTGGCGCTGGAGCTCTTGAGCCATCTGCAGGTGATGCTGAAGGATGGGCAGGGTCCGGCTCACGAACCCTTTCAACTCGGGATCCCGCACGCGTCCTTCCTCCTGCTGGAATTCACTGACGTCCTGCTGATGATCCTCGACCATCGCCTGAACGTATTCGCGATCGAAGTCCGGGCCGGAAAGTTGCGAAAGCTTATTAAAGGTCGCAACCTGTTCCTCCGTCAGGTCGTCCGGCCACTTGACCTTTTTGTCGTTGGCAACCTGCCTGAGGTCGTCGTTCGCTTTCTGATGATCTTCGACCATCCGGTTCCCGAACTCTTTTACCTTGGGATCCGCCGCGCGTTCGGCGGCCAGCTTCCCCAGTTTAATCTCGGCCAATCCTCCTTTGGCAGCGCCAAGGATGAAGGCGCCCTCCGGTGTGGGAGAATCTTCGGTGACCACCTTCTGCGCCCAGAGGGCAGGAACCGCGACGGCAAAGCAGCACACCGTGATTAACTTTAAACAGCGGTCCATAAACAGTCCGGCAAAAAACCTGCGCAGGGTCGCGGGCCGTTGACACGGATGGCAATCAGTCGACGCCCTTCGGGTTCGAGTTGCGTGCGATGGGGATGTCGCTTCGAACCGTGCCGGCGCCGGCGGTGCCCAGTTCGCCCGTTGCGTTCTCCCCCCTTTCTCCCTCCGCGTGCACCGGGACATTGGGTACCTGGCGCGCCGTCGACACCCCGGCCGGATTTGCGTTCCGCGCGATCGGGGGTTCGGTTCGAGACGGTTCGGCGCCGGAGAAAGTTTGGGTTCCGGATGCCGGCGCGCCGGAGGACGAGATGGCCACGGCGGCGCTTCCGGCCATTTCTTGTCCGAGCCGGGTGGCGATGTCTGCGAGCGCAACCACACCCACCACTTGACGGTCACGGTTCAGTACAGGAATACGCCGGACCTGTTGTTGCTCCATCAGGAGCACGGCGTCGTCGCTGTCCTGATCCTCAAAACAGAACACCGCTCCCGAGGTCATACAGTCCCGAACCCGCGTACGTTTCGGGTCACGGCCTTCGGCGACGGCGCGAATCGTGATGTCGCGGTCGGTTATGATGCCGACGAGACGCTCGCGTTCCGTCACGGGCAGAACGCCGACGTCGAGCGAACGCATTTTCTCGGCGGCGTCAATGATAGAGGCGTCCGGGGAGACCACCTGCACATCTGCGGTCATGATCTGATTAAGTTTCATAGCTTAAAGCTTTCCACTGCATTCCATTTCATTCCGTTTCGGGAACGAGCCGGCCCGCGCCGTCCAAGCGGACCGGCCGTTTCCCCCTGTGAGAAATCAGGAGGCGCCCGAGAGAACCCGGCTGAACGTCTGCAGGATCAGCGCGCCGGAGGTGGCGCCCGCGTCGAGCACCCCGCGCGAACGCTCGCCCAAGCGGGCCGAACGCCCGATCCGGGCCACCAGATCCCGCGTCGATTCCTTGCCTTGTTCGGCGGCCTCAGCCATCCGGTTCAAGGCTTCCGGCAGCGAAGCGCCTTTATCCACCGCCTGCTGGCACGCTTCCTGCGCCGGGATCAGCGTGTCCATGATGGTCTTGTCCCCTACCTTGGCGCCCCCCAACTCTTCCAGCCCCGCCCGGGCCGCCTGAAGCATCTCGCCGAAGGTCCGGGCGTCGATCTCGGGTTTGCCTTTGGATTTAAGGCTCATCTGCACGAAAAGCGTCCCGTAGATGGGCCCCATCGAGCCCCCGATCTCGGTCATCAACGTCCGGCCGATCAGCCCCAGCCCTTCGCTGACCGTCACGGCTTTGTCCCCGAGTCGCTCCCGGACCAGGCCGAAGCCTTTGGCCATGTTGATGCCGTGATCGCCATCGCCGATCTTGCCGTCGATCTCACTTAAGTGCGCCTTGTTCGTCTCGATCGTTTCAATTAACGCCAGCACCAGCGGGCGCCCTTCAGTATTGGGGTAGGTGTTCGCCATAATCGGAGGCACGGAAACGGCTCAGCGGGCCAGTTGGGTTAACCCGGCGCTTTCGGCCTCCAGGTCGATGAGGCCTTTAAGTTCGTCGTCGAGCTTGAGCACCGTGAAGGTGATGCCCATCATCTCCAGCGAGGTGAAATAGTTACCCACGTAAGCGCGGTGCACCTTGATCCCGGCTTGCTCCAAAAGATCGTGGGCGCGGCTGTAGGCAATGTAGAGTTCCATCACCGGCGTGGCCCCCAGGCCCGAGATCAGCACCACCACCTCGTCACCCGAGCCGAACGGCAGGTCAGGCAGGATGAAGTCATTGAGGCACATCTCGGCGATCTCGTTGGCGGTCCTAAGTTCCGAAACCTTCACCCCCGGCTCGCCGTGGTGGCCGATGCCGACCTCCATCGTGCCCGGCTTGATCGAAAAGTTCGGCTTGCCGACCGCCGGGATTGTACAGGGGCTTAAGCCCACCCCGATGCTGCGGGTCTGATTGATGGCTTTCTGGGCCGCTGCGATCACCTCGTCCAGGGACCCACCCTGGGCGGCTTTGGCGCCTCCCACCTTCCACATGAGCACCTCGCCGGCCACCCCGCGCCGCTTCTGCGGCTCATCCTTGGGCGCGCTTGCCACGTCGTCGTTAGCCACCACCGTCTTTATCTCAATGCCGTCCATGGCCGCCAGTTGCTTGGCCATTTTGACGTTCATGTTGTCGCCGGCGTAGTTGCCGTATAGGCAGGCGATGCCCGCCCCGCCATCCGCGGCCTTGAAAGCGTCGTAAAACACCTGGGCCGAGGGCGAACTGAAAATCTCGCCGACGGCCACCGCGTCGCACAGGTTCTTGCCCACGTAGCCGATGAAGGCCGGTTTGTGGCCCGAACCGCCGCCGGTCACCACGCCCACCTTGCCCTGAATGGGCGCCCGGGCGTACTTGACCACCCGCGGGTTGTCCGGGATCGGGACTACCAAGCCCTGATGCGCTTTGAAAAAGCCCTGGAGCATGTCTTCAACCACCCGGTTGGGGTCGTTGATGATGCGCTGGGTCGAATAAGAGCTCATTTGGAGGGGGAGGAGGATGAGGCCGCCGCCGGCTGCGTGTGGAACTGCTCGTCGATTTGTTTCATGCGCTCGACTTTGGGGGTCGACCGGCCGCCCTGGAATTCGGAGGCGAGCCAGGCGTCGACGAGCGATTTGGCCAGCTCCTCGCCGACCACACGGGCGCCAAGGGCCATGACTTGGCAATCATTGCTTTTTCGCGAGCGCTCGGCCGAGTAGACGTCGTGGCAGACGGCCGCACGCACACCAGGCACCTTGTTGGCGGTGATGGCCATGCCGATGCCGGTGCCGCACATGAGGATGCCACGTTCATGTTTGCCGGCTGCCACCGCTTGCGCCACCTCCAAAGCCACGTCCGGGTAAGAGGCAAAACTCTTTTCGCCGTAGTCCGTCACCGCGATACCCTTTGATCTGAGGTGTTCGGTGATCTTCGCCTTAAGTTCCAACGCGGCGTCGTCCGCGCCGACCGCGATCGATTTTTCAGGAGTGCTCATATATGATGTAAGGGACCGACGCCGCCGGCAGCATGCGCTTGGCCGGATCGGGTGCATTTGGCGCCGATCCCGTTTAACCCGGTTAGGGAATCAGCAGAATCTTGAGCGATTTTTCGCCCTTCTTCATCATCTCCAAGCCTTTCTCGTATTCCTCGAGCGGCAACTGGTGGGTAACAACGCCTTCGGTCGGCAGTTTGCCGTTGGCGATGCCGTCGATGACGAACGGGTAGCAGTACGGTCCGAGGTGCACCCCCAGGATGTCCAACTGTTTGCGATCTGAAATGATGCTCCAGTCGACCGTCACGTCGTGCGAAAAGACGCTGAACTCCACGAAGCGGCCCAGTTTGCGGATCATCTGCAATCCCTGCACCACCGCGTTAGGGTGACCCGTGGCTTCGATGTAGATGTCGCAGCCGTAGCCGCCGGTCATGTCTTTGACGATCTGGACGACGTCGTCTTTCAACGGATTGAGCACGACGTCGGCCCCGAATTTTTTGGCTAACTCCAGCCGCTCGGGTTTGGTGTCCATGACCACCAACTTCTTCGGGTTCCGCAGCCTGGCGGCCCCTACCATTCCCAGGCCGAGCGTTCCCGCCCCGGCCAGCACGACGGTATCGTCCCAGCCGATGTCGGCCCGTTTGACGCACCAGGCCGAGCAGGCGTAAGGCTCGATCAAAATGGCTTTCTCCAACGGCAAATCCTGCGGCACCTGATGATTGATGCCCTCCTTGGGGTAGCGCATGTACTCGGCAAACCCGCCGTTAACGTTGTTCTGAAAACCGTAGACGTCGTGGCGCTCGCACATCCAGTACTCGCCCCGCTTGCAAAAACGACAATCCCAACACGGCACGATCTGCTCGGAAATGAGCCGGTCCCCAACTTTGACCTCGCCCTTTCGGGCCACGTTCTCACCAACCTCAACCACCCAGCCCACGAATTCGTGACCCGGGATCATGGGGGCTTTGATGTAAGCGGGCTGGCCGCCGCCGCCCCAGAAGGATTCGGCCCCCACGTAGCTCTTGATGTCTCCCGCGCAGATGCCGCAGGCTTCGACCTTGACGATGATGTCATCGGCGCCGGCCCGCGGCACCGGCACCGTCTCGAGCCGGTAGTCGCCGGGGGCATAGGCGACGACGGCCCGCATGGTTTCCGGCAATTGCGCGGGTGGGGTGGTGGAACGGGGTGCCGTTTGGGGAAGGGTATCAGTGGACGCACTCATGGGTGATCGATCCTCGGTTGGTAAAAAGTTAGTCTGGTCTCTCGTGAGGCAGCAAGGGGCGATAAACGTTGTCAGGAGTCAGGCAATCAAACGCTCGCCCGACTCGGCATCAAAAAGGTTGAGATCTTCATCGCGGAACGCCAGATGCACTTTGCTGCCGGGCCGGTAACGATTCGTGACCGGCATGCTGGCCATCAGGAGCAACTCACCGTAGCGTACCCCTACCCGCGTTTCGTCCCCCAGGTTTTCGACGACCGTTACCGTGCCCGCCACGCTGGCGGGCAGCGCGGTGTCGCTGAGGCGAATACCCCACGGCCGCACCCCGAGTTTCACCTTCGTCCGCGTGCCCAGCGTGCGGCTCACCACGCCGGCAACCGGCAAGGCAAACTCGGTCCCGGGCACCACCAGGCGACCGTCCTCAACCTGGACCGCAAAAATGTTCATCGGCGGTTCACCCAGAAATCCCGCCACAAATTCGTTGGCCGGGTGATTAAACACCGTCAACGGCGTGTCGAACTGTTGCAGCTTGCCGTCATTCAACACCGCAATACGATCGGCCAGCGCCATCGCTTCCAACTGGTCGTGGGTCACAATGATGGTCGTAAACCCTTGTTCTTTGTGCAGGCGCTTGATCTCGGTGCGCATCTGCACCCGCAAGGCTGCGTCCAGGTGGCTCAACGGTTCGTCCAACAGCAGCAAAGCCGGCCGGCGCACCAGTGCCCGGGCGATGTTGACTCGTTGCTTCTGGCCGCTGCTCAACGCCGCCGGTTTAAGCGCCAGCAGCTCTTCGATCTGCAGGTAGCGGGCAATCTCGGTCACGCGCCGGTCGATCTCCTCCGGAGTGACTCCGTGCGCCTTCAAGTTGAACGCCAGGTTCTCCCGTACCGTCAACGGCGGGTAAAGCGCATAGTTCTCAAAAGCCAGGCCGATGCCGCGATCCTTCGGGTGAACCGCGTTGATCACCCGGTCCCCGATCATCATTTGCCCCTCGGTAACTGTTTCCAGGCCCGCCAGCATTCGCAAGGTGGTCGACTTGCCGCATCCCGAGGGCCCCAGCAGGGCAATGAATTCGCCGTCACCGCACGCCAGGTTCAAGTCGTCCACGGCCCGCGGCGTGTTCGGGTTGTACTGCTTGACCACATTCTTTAAAGTTAATTTAGCCACGGGCTACCTCCCCTTGGGGCTCTTCCGAACGCGCGACAAACGCCTGGCTGTCGCCGTCGAAAACCATCAAGGCTCGAGGGTCGATGGCCACGCGAATCGGCTGGTCCAGCTCAAACTTCAAATGCCCGTCGATCAAGGCGCGAATCCGGCTGCCTTCAAACGTCTCCACCGTCAGCACCGATTTGGCGCCGAGCGGTTCGAAGCTGTAGACCGTGCCACCCAGGGCGCGCGCTTCGCCGTCGGTCACGACCCGTACATCGGCCGGCCGGAAGCCCAGCCGTACCTTCCGGTTGCCGCTGCTGCGTTGTTGCAGGACCCGTGCCGTGCTGGCCGGCAGCAGCAGTGCCGCCGCACCCCCCAGAATCTCGGCTTCCAGCTGCGTGCCGCCGCCGCCGGCACGCAAGGTACCATCCAGCAGGTTGACTTCCGGGTCGCCGAACAATCTCGCCACCAGGGTGCTGGCCGGCCGGAAATAGACCTCATCCGGCGGTCCTACCTGCTGGATGCGCCCCTGGTCGATTACCACGATGCGGTCGCCCAGGCTCATTGCTTCCAGGTAGTCGTGCGTCACGTACAACGTCGTGGTCCCGAGCTGGCTGCGCATCTCCTTGAGTTCGGCCCGCATCGAATGCCGCAACTTCGCATCCAGATGGCTCAGCGGTTCGTCCAGCAGAAAAATGTGCGGCTTGCGCACCAGCGCCCGGCCCAGAGCGGTGCGCTGCCGCTGCCCGTTGCTCAACGCCGTGATCTGCCGCTGCAGCAGGTGGTCGATCTTCATCATCTTCGCGTACTGCGTCACCCGCGCTTTGACTTCCTCCTCGGGCAGCTTGAACTTCGGGCTGCGCAACGGGAATGCCATGTTGTCAAAGACGTTCAACTGCGGGTAGAGCGCGTAACTTTCAAACACCATGGCCACGTTCCGATCCGCAGGCTCCAGGCCCCCGATGTCGCGCCCGGCGATTTTGACGCTGCCCCGCTGCGGCGTCACGATACCCGCGATCAGGTTCAACGTCGTCGTCTTGCCGGCGCCGGCCGGCCCGAACATCGCCACAAATTCCTTGTCGGCGATGCGCAATGACAAGTCTTCAACCCCGCGTCGTTTGCCGTACCACTTCGTCAACGCCTGCAGTTCCACATCCGCCATAAGCTTTCTACCTGTGCTCCCCCTTGGCTTCTAACCTTTGACTGCGCCGAACGACAACCCACGCACCAAGTGCTTTTGGATCAGCAACGCCAGGATCACTTCCGGCAATGCGCAGATGAGGGCCGCAGTCGCCACCCAGCCGTAATGGACCGTATCGGAGGCCAGAAATCGGGTCATCGATACCGTCGAGGTCTGGGTCTTCCCGCCGCCGAGCAGGAGCGCAAAAGTGAAGGCGTTCCAACAGAAGATAAAACACAACAGCGCGGCGGCTACCAAGCCGGGTTTGATCAACGGCAGCAGCATTTTTAAGAACACCTGCCACCAGCTGTAGCCGTCCAGTTGCGCTGCGGATTCCATGTCGTGCGAGAGGTCCTCGAAGAACCCGCGCAAGATCCAGATCAACAATGGCAGGCTGATCAACTGGTAGACCCAGATCATGCCCAGGTAACTGTCGATGAGGTGTAAGCGCTGGTAGATCAAGTACAGCGGTATGATGACCAGGATCTCGGGCGCAAATTTGAACGACAGGAACGTGAAGGCGATGTCCTCCTTGCCTTTAAAGTCGAAGCGCCCCAGCGCGTAAGCCGCCGGCACCCCCACCAGCAGTGACAACGCCACCGCCAGGCAGCTGATCACCAGGTTGTTCCACAAGGTAGCTAAAAAATCCGCTTGGCTAAGCACCGCGTGGAAGTTGCTCAACGTCGGATGGAAAAAGAAGGTGGTGGTAAACATCTCGTTGTCCGGCTTAAAGGCCAGGATCACCATCCAGATGAGCGGAAAAAGTGCGAACAGTGCGTAGAGGATCAGCAACAGGTATTTGAGCGCGGTGCCTATTGAAGCGAGCACGGCGTTGTTGCCTCCTTTCTCGTTCATATTACACGGCCCCTGAAGAGATTTTCTGCGCTTTACGCCAAAAGCCGATCAGCACGAAGCAGACCGCGTAAATCAGCGCCCATAAAAACAGCAGCATCGGGATGCTGCCCGACAAGTTATAAAAGGGAAAGGCTTGGTTGTAGGCTCCGATCGACACACTCAGCGTCCGGTCGCCCGGCCCTCCTTTGGTTGAAGCGAAGATGATGGCGAACTCCTGCAGCGAGGTCATCAGGCGGAACACCAGCGCAATCAGCATCACCGGCGAGAGCATCGGCAAGGTCAGGTTGCGGAACACAAACCAGGCCGAGCCTCCATCGATCAGGGCCGCTTCGTACGGTGACTTGGGCAACGAGCGTAAGCCCGCCAGCACCAGGATCACCACAAAGGGCGTGTAAATCCAGACATCGATTAAAATCACCGAAAACAGGGCGAAATTCGGGTCAGCGCTCCACCTGAAATCTCGCAACCCGATCCAGCCCAACGGGAAACGCAAAATGCCGACGGACGGGTTGGTCATCAGTTGCCAGACCAATGCCCCGATGACCGGTGCGATCATCAACGGAAAGATGAGCACGAGGCGTAAGAACTTCGACAGCCAGTTCTCCTCGTTGAGGAGCAACGCGATGCCCAGCCCCAGGAGCATTTCGACCGCGGTCGAAAAAAAGGCGTACAACAACGTCACGGTGACCGAGTGCCAAAAGTCGCTGCTGGTGAACGTGTCAATGAAGTTCTGGACGCCTATCAGGTTGAACTCCGAGCTGCGCAGCGTCAGGTCGGTGAACGAGTAAAAGATGGCGATGATAAACGGGATCAGGATGCCGATGGTCAGCAGGAAGGCAGGTGCCAGCACCAGGTAGGGTCGCAAGGCCTTGCGCTGCGCGTAACGTTTGCCCGATTCGGACAGGTCGGATTCAGGTGGCGCGACCGGCCGCTCCGGAGGGGTGGTGACGGCGTGGCTCATGACAAAGGAAGCTCGCGGCTGGAAGGCTTGACGGGTTTAAAAAAGAGCCGCAAAAAAACCGGGCGGCCCGCACGCGCACACGGACCGCCCGGCCGGACTCAGCTCATTGCGAGGCTTGGGCCACTGCGGCCTCCGGCGCCTGCGTCGACTGAGTCAACTTCAGCTTGGACGTGTCGCGCGTGATGCGCTTGGCCAGATCCTTGAGCGCGCTGGCCGGGTCGGCCCCCGACAGCACGATTTTTTGGAGCGTCGCCGCCCAGTCGGTCGTTGACTGAATAAAATACGGCTGGGGAGTAAACTTGATGCTGGTGTTCGCAATGGTTTTCTGGAAGCTGTCCACGTAACCCACGTACTTGGACAGCCGGTCCTTGAATTGCTGGTTATCCCAGATGGATTTACGCGCCGGGTCGACCGTTTTGGCGTTGAGCGCCGCCCACAGCTCAAACTCCGGCCCGGTGAAATATTGCATGAAGAGCCAGGCGGCCTTCTTGTTTTTCGAAGTGGCGTTCATGCCCAATTGCCAGACCCATTCGTTTGACTGCGGCTGTTGTCCCGCCTTCATCACCGGAGTCGGGGCCACGGCAAGGTTACCCGATTGACTCGTGCTGCCCGGCACGTTTTGGAAAAAGCCGTTGATATCGGCATCCCACAGGATCGCCGCTTTGCCCGCTCCCAGGTCCGCGCCGCACTGGTACCAGGTGTAGTTCGACCAGGCCGGCGGCCCGCCCTGTTTGACCATGTCGGCGAACTTGCGCGTCACCTCGATCGCCTCAGCCGAATCCATGGCCGCGACCAGCTTTCCGTCCTTGACCGCAAAGTCCTTCGCGCCGGCGGTTGAATAGATGGACATGTAGCCGGGGTGGATGGTCGCCCAATTGCGCGTGCCGCGCACCGCTACCCCGTAGGAGCCCGGCCCGTTCCAGCCTTTCAGCTTCGTTGCCAGTTCGATCAGTTCATCAAGTGTCTGGGGAGGGGTGAGACCTTTCTCGTCAAAGTACTTCTTGTTGTAGATCAGGCTGTACATTTCAAAACCGAGCGGCACGGAGTACAACGAGCCTGTCCCGGGCAGCGAACCTGCCTTGAGATTCCACTTCCCCCCGGCGAACACGCCCTCCAGGAAGTCTTGCGGGTTATAGTCCGGGCTGGTCACGGTGGAATCGTCTAAGTACTTGTCCAGCGGTTCCATGCGGTTGGAGCTGGAATAGTCCCACATCTGGTAGACGCCGGTCATGAACACGTCGGGCACGCCACTGCTGGCCGACAGGTTTGTGGTCACCTTATCGAAGTAGTTTTCTTCGGGGGTGATTTCGTACGACACATCGATGCCCGTCAATTCCTTGAACTGCGCCAGGCGCTGGATGATGGCGTCGGCGTAGGGGTGCTGGTTGAACGCCACCGTGATTTTGGTGCCGGAAGCCTGTTTCCAGTCAAAGCCGGCGGCTCGGACCCGGGCGCCGGGTGCCAAGCCAGCGGCGCAGAAGGCCGCGGCAATCAATAGACTCACTTTGGGGGAACGCATTCTCATATTAGCTGATGGATCGGGAGAACCGTGGGTTCAGGTTTGGGTGGTTAGAGGTAAACGAGGACTGCCGAAAACTTTAGCTCGGTGACGTTTGTTAGATCGACCGTGGCCGGAGCGGAATGGAATCGCCGGGTGTGACCGGGTGCCGCGGATCAATCACCGCCCAGCATGTGTGCTCCGTCTCGACATCGCAAGCGCTCATCGTGCCGAGCTGATCCAGCTCAAAATCACCAACGTCGTGTTTGCCCTGCCACCTCAGGTTTACCCGGACTTCCCGGCCCGGACCGAACTGGTGCACGCTCACCACGAGCGCCGTATCCGTACTGGTCTCCATAGGGGCAGTGTCAAATTGTGATTCTAACAGGTTTTTTGTGCGCTGGGAAATACCCTGGCCGCATCTGCACTCCACCCAGAGCCGCGTGCACGCTGAGACCAAGATGGACAGAGGAGGCCTGGCCGCCGGTCAGCCGGTTAACCCGACCACCGTTTTCCTCGGGAGAGCACATGTCTGTTAGGGGAATAAAGAGCGCTTACGCACCTTTTCATCGAGCCGGCGCAGGCGTCAAGTTGATTGTTTTTCAAATAAAACCGGTTGCGATGCGCTGACAAAAAGAGGTGCGGCAGAAGCGGACAAGAGCACACGAAGTGTTGCGCAAGCTCAGCTGCAGGTAGCTGAGGCTACACAGATTTACACAGAGCCATGCATAAGTTCGCATAGTGACGCGGAGTTCTGCATAGACGCGCGGCGCGAGCCGGCCGAACGAACCCATCCGGGGCCGGTGGTCGTGCGGCATCTCCAGGTCAGTCATCCTCTGCAACCACCACCCGCACCTGCGCCTCTTGCAGCGCGACGGCCCTCAGGCGTGATTCCCTTCTGTGGTCCGGCCCGCGGATCGTGAACCCGCCCGCCACGACGGCACCGCCGTAGGTTCGGGTGATGAGCCCGCGGCGCGCCATAGAGTCCAGATCCCGGCGGACGGTGTAGCCGGAAACGTTCAGGTGGCTGGCGAGTTCGGTGACCCTCGTCTGGCCGTGCTCTCACTTCAGATCTTTGGAAAATGATTTTTGTTCAAAAATAAAATCTTTTGTAAAGGTGCGTCCGTGCACCAGCCCTTGTGGACATGCCGGTCCCCGGGTGTCGATGCCCCGGAGGAAAGACTGCGCTTGATCAGCCGTCTCCGGACACGGAAGGCGCCGGGAGAGCGCACCGGTCCAACCCGGTTTACGCGCGGGTGGAAGCGCCTCATATCATTCAAACACTTATTCCGGTAGAATATCGGCTCAGGGGGGCGCAGGATGATGCTTCGTACCTTGAATGGCTCTTAGGCCCAACGGGCCCGCAGACCTTAGCCCAGGGTTCCACCCCTCTGGCATTTAATTAAGGGCGGCAGGCCGGGCGTGGCCTTCGTCCCGCAGGGACGGCTGAGGTTGCACCCCTTCCCAGGATGGTTGGGCCTAGACTGTTTATACGGTCTTATAGGTGTAAAGCTCGCAGGGAACCTCAACGCCCGGGGAACTGCCCGCACAGACACTAATACGGATTGCGGATCAAAGAGATAGTTTACCCAGCCTGGGTTTGATTTATGCTTCGGGCGATGAGGCCGCCCGCCAAGATCAAGCCATGGTTGAGTCTGCCGCAGTTAACCGAGTGGGTCTGCGCCGCTTCGGCCGACGCCAACTTGTTGCGCAAGCGCCTGGTGGTGTGGCTGATGGCCCTCCACCCGTGTCACGCCCATCAAGTGGCCGCCCTACGGGGGGTCTCGGTCGTCAGCGTCTGGCGTTGGATCAGCCGTTATAACCGCGGCGGGCCGCAGGCGTTGCGGGCCTCGCGTCGCGGCGGGCGCCGTCGCGGCCACTTCGAGAGCCGAGCCAAGGAAGCCAGCACCTTAGCCGGCTTGGAGCCCCGGGCCTTAGCGGGCGATTTGCTCACGGCGGGTTCTATTTGCCAGGTGCTGGAGCAAGCCGCCGGCCACACCCTCTCCAGGCGCAGCGTCTACGAACTGCTGGCTCGACAGGACTGGCGCAAGTTGGCCCCGCGGCCGCCTCACCCGCGCACCACGCCCGAAGCCTTGGAGGCATATAAAAAAACTTCAGGGCCACCTGGCAAGCCGCCACAGCCAAGCTACGCCTGAAAGCGAGCCGGCCGCTGGGGTTATGGTTCCCGGACGAGGCCCGCTTTGGACGCATCTACGAGGGCCAACGCCGCTGCTGGGCCCCCTTTCCTCAGCGCCCCCATGCCGCCCGTCAGATCGTGCGCCAATACGTGTATGCCGTGGCGGCTGTTAGCCCCTTGGATGGCCGGCTCTGCAGCGTCATTTTGCCCTGGATGGACGCCAAGACCATGGCGATGGTCTTACGCGTCACGGCCCGAACCTTTGCCACCGAGCATTGCGTGATGTGCCTGGACCAAGCCGGCTGGCACACCGCCACCGCCTGGCGGGTGCCCCGAAGCATCACCCTTTGGAAGCTGCCGGCGCACAGCCCGGAGCTTAACCCCGTCGAGAGCCTCGGGAAGTATATTCGTGAGCACTACTTCGGCCAAACGGTGATCCCCTCGCTGGAGGCTGTCGAAGCCCGGCTGTGCAACGCCCTCCGTGAGCTGGATGAACAGCCGGAGGTGGTCAAATCGCTTTGCGGCTACAGCTGGATTCAGGTTATCTCAACCGGGTCACCGCCCAGCGACTCGCCCGCCATTCAGCAAGAAGCACCTCCCACGCCAAGCCCGGGTAAACTATCTCTTTGATCCGCAATTGG